>JAHOYW010000225.1 GCA_019038735.1 Victivallales bacterium
CGGAATGGGCGGTATGGGTGGAATGTGAGGAATTGGCGGCATGATGTAAGCCGAGCTGTTTTCCAAACAAACACCAAAAAGACGCGGAATAAACCCCGCGTCTTTTTTTTGAGTCTTTTGTCTTTTCAATGGTAGAGTCCAGAATTAATCTGGTCCGTGATCCAGCGGCGGAAAGCGCTGGTCGCTCGTCTAAACGAGCGAAACTTAAGCCCGCAGGGCGCATTAGACCAAGTCCATTCTCGATGAGACGAGGCTTGAGAAAATAAGCATAGCGATATTTTCTCAAGATGCGAGCGTTCGAGCTGTCACAATCTCAAAAAAATCTTTTCCCATATTAATATCGAAATTGATTTGACAAATATAATTTATTACACTATAATACAATACATTATACTGCAATGTATTTTAATGATATAAACAAGAGGTAAGCATATGAGTTTTGGTAACTGGCAAAGTCAGCTCCGTAAAGGATTTCTGAATATTGTCATTCTCAATCTGCTCAGCAAGGAGCGCTGCCATGGTTATGAAATGGTTCGCGTTCTCAGGGAAACCATGGGACTATCGCTGAGTGCCGGAAATATTTATCCAATTCTGGCAAGGTTGAAGAATGACCGTTTGATTGAATCATCAACTGAAGTCTCAAGTGATGGACCGCCCAGAAAATATTTCTATTTGACAAATACTGGAGAACTCGAATTAGCTAAGATGAACAATCATTGGGATAAAATTGTAATGCGAATGAAGGATTTAAAGGAGGGTAGAATAAATGGAAGCTAAAACAAAAAAATGGTTCAAACTCAAAGAGGACTATCTCGCCAAACTGACTAAAGCTCTTGCGGAAGAAGATAAAAAGACCAGAGATGATATTATTGAGGACGTAAATATACATCTGGATATGCGCTTTGCTGAATTGTCAGAAGCTGAAATGACTGAAGCTAATTTCCAAACAATTATAAATGAAATGGGGTCGCCGGAAGATTACCTTGAACTTTCAGAAAAAATAATCGCTAAAAAAATAGCTCGCAAACGGCGCAAAAAATGGCTGGTGGTAATATCTATCATTATTCTGTTAATAGCAGGATTAGTTGTTTTTAGATACATACAAGTTTCAAGATATAACTCGCTTAGGTCAAAACCGCCTCTTGTAGTAAAAACATATCCGCCGCAACTAGCTGACGATATTCCATTTGGCGATGCTAAAGTTTCAGTTGAATTTGATCAGAAAATGCTGAATAATTGCTGGTCATGGTGTCAAACTTCTGGAATAGCATTTCCTGCTGGAAACACTAGGCCTTATTACAATAAAACTCGCAGAGTTTGTTATAGAAACGTAGTGCTGGAGCCGGGGACTGTTTATTACACATACTTTAATGCTCCGGGTTATAATGGGTTTAATTCTGTTTTGAGAGTGCCGGCAAAGCCGTACATGCTTTTGTTCGCAACCCAAACTATTGACGGTAAACCAACTGAAATTCCGCAAAAATACATTGCCATGCTAAAGAAAAGTAACTCTAGAAAAGCTCCAAAAATTCAAAAATTCCAGACAATAGCCAAATCACCAAAAATCGTCAAGACTTTTCCGAGAACCTATGATAACAATGTAACGCCCGGAGAAGCAACAATGATGGTGCAGTTCGACCAGGAAATGATCGATAAAATCTGGGCATGGTGTTACATGAGCAAAAGCATGTTTCCAAAAACTAAAGGAAAGCCCTGGTACGATGAAACTAAGAAAATATGTCGTTTAAAATGTAAACTTAAACCTGGAAAAATCTACTGGGTGAGCATTAACAGCAAAACGGCCAATTCTTTTACCTCAAAGAAAGGATGCAGAGCCATTCCCTATGTGATTGTATTTGCGACCAGAGGAGTTAACGGTAAACCAACACTTATTCCACAAAAATATCTGGATGCTGCTAAAAAAATTAATAATAGTAAATTTCGCTAAGTTAGTTAACACCAGAAAGACGCGGAATAAACCCCGCGTCTTTTTTTTGAGTCTTTTTACAAGTCAAGGAATAATTGAATTAACTAATTCATCCTCATATCGTTCAATAATTCTTGTAATATCCATAATACTTATTATATTTAAGCTGTAAACTTTTATACAGGAACGCGCACCAAAGCTTGCATTTCACTGTTTTGTCAATAGCGTTCTAAAATTCTGATATTAATTTAAAAATTGAGGCGTTTGATGAATTTATGGCATCATCTTTATATATTTGTTTTTGTGGCGGGCATGATTGTGACACTCTGTCTGACTCCTTTGTTTCAGAAGCTTGCTGAAATCACCGGCTTTATGGATAAACCGCAGGGTGAGGGGCATAAAGGACATGGTAAGGCAATTCCTTTACTTGGCGGCGTAGCGATGTTTTGCTCATGGATTCTGCTTATCATTATTAGCTGGATAGCGGTGAAGACTATGTCCGATACCGGCGTATTTTCGAGCATCTCTGGCAATCTAAGCGGCGTCAAGCTTGTATCAATACGCTTGTTTATTATTTGCTTAGGTGCCTTTGGCGCTATGCTGCTGGGCTTGTTTGATGACCGTTTTGGCATGAGTGCGTTTACTAAATTCGGCGGACAATTTATAATATCGGCAGTCGTTGTTATTTGGGGCGGAGTACAGATTACAGCATTTTTTACTAACCCGATAATTGTTTCAGCTATTTCGATTACCTGGTTCATGTTATTGATGAACGCTGTAAACTTTTTTGACAATATGGATGGACTGGCAGTCGGTACGGTTACTATCGCGATGGGTCTATTCGCGGTGGTCGCGGGTATCAACGGACAATTTTTTGTTGCTACGCTAGGAGCTCTAACTTGTGGAGTTGGGCTTGGCTTCTGGTTTTTCAATCATTCTCCGGCAACTATTTTCATGGGCGATTCCGGCAGTCACCTGCTCGGCTATCTGACTGCGGTAATCAGTGCCAGCGTAACATTCTATTCTACTTCTAAATCAAACTCATTACTCTCTATCCTGGTACCTTTATTTATTCTGGCTGTGCCTTTATTCGATACTCTCGCGGTAGTCGTGATTAGGCTTAGAGCCGGCAAGCCAATCTATATTGGCGATCATAATCATATTTCGCATCGTTTTGTCAAAATGGGCATGAGTCGTAAACAAGCGGTCTTTATGGTTCATTTACTGGCACTGCTGCTTGGCTTGAGTGTACTACCTATTCTTTGGGGAGATTTTAAAATAGCACTCATTTGTGTTATTCAAGCTGTATTATTACTTATCCTGGTTTCATTACTGCAATTTTCATTAATAGAAAATAAAAGCATCGACGCAAAAATCAAAACCGAGTAAGAACCTCTTTTTACGTATGGTATTCGGCGTTAATTTTTACATATTCGTATGAAATATCGCAGGTCCATACCCAATATTTTGCCGTTCCGGCGTTCATATCCACGGTGATTGAAAACTCACGGTTTTGCAGGACTTTGGCAAGTTCCGCTTCCGGGGTTCCAGCATCACCGCCTTTGATGACTACCGGCTGGTCGTCGTAGAATACATTGACGAGATCGGGATCGAAATCAACATATGAATGACCCATCGCCATGACAATTCTACCCCAGTTCGGATCAGAGCCAAACCAGGCGGTTTTGCATAATAAGGAATTGGCGATTGATTCAGCACAAGCTTTGGCGGAAGCGGTGTCCTTGGCATTTTCTATGTAAATAGTTACAAATTTAGTCGCGCCTTCGCCGTCCATGACTATTTCACGAGCAAGCTGTTGCATCAATGTTTGCAAAGCATGATAAAATTTTTCCGCGCCCTTGGAACCATTGATTTCAACACCTGAAGCACCGTTAGCCAACATGAGAGTTGTATCATTAGTGCTCATGTCGCCGTCAATTGTAATACGGTTGAATGAATTCTCAACACCGCGTCCGAGAAAATCCTTGAGCAATGAATTGTCAATCTTCGCGTCAGTGGTGATGTAACAAAGCATTGTCGCATGGGGTACGTGCATATCAGGATCGATCATGCCAACACCTTTAGTCATTGCACCGATTGTTACTTTACCAGAACTTAACTCAAGCTCTACTGCCGCACTTTTCGGTACGGTATCGGTGGTCATTATTGCGATTGATGCTTCCGCACCGGATGAATAGTCCAGAGCTCTTACTGCTTTTTTAATACCTTTGGAGATTATTTCCATTGGCAGTTGAACTCCAATTCTGCCGGTTGAAGAAACAATTACTTCTTCAGGCTGAACGGATAATTCCTGTGCCGCTAGTTCACACATTTTATTAGCGTTGCTCATTCCTGTTTCCCCCGTGCAGGAATTGGCATTACCGCTGTTCACGACTACCGCGCGCAATGTTTTTTGATTCCTTACACGCGCGTGCCCCAGGAGAACCGGAGCTGCCGCGAATACACATGAAGTAAATGCCGCGGAAAAATTTGCTGGCGTATCCGAAAAAATCATTGCCATATCAG
>JAHOYW010000064.1 GCA_019038735.1 Victivallales bacterium
TTTTGTCATCTGTTTACACTTACTGCTGTTTTTCGCCACGATGCTCGGGTCAGCGATAATATCGTCACAAGGGATATTTCCCACCAGCAGATTCGCGTTTACATCAAATATTTCACCACGTTTACTGATTGTGGTTTTGGTGGCAGTATATTGTTTACGCGCTTTCTGGTAGAGTTCTTTGTGGCGTATGACCTGCACATAATATAGTCTTCCCAGAAGACTTATAAAAATCAGGATAAAGACTGCCACAACCAGTTTAGTCCTTATTCTGAGATGGTCATTACCAGTGAGCATTGTTTATTCCTAATATTCTATACGCCCAGGCGTTTTATTTATTATATGAAACCATTGCTACTTTGCTGTTTGACATAGCTATTCGTTTTGCTGGAAGCGGATATCCGTCAAAATTAACTACTAAGTTCTGAGTTTGAATTGAACGCGGCAATCTTAAATCAAGTCTCAAAACTCTAATTCTGTTTTGGATATGCGACCAACTACTCAAGCTTTCTTTGCGGATGCGTAAATCTTCAATTTCACGATTGAGTTCATGTATTTTGCGGCGATAAGCGGAAGTTTCTTTATCGATCCGGGCAATATTTCTATTCAGCCATGTTCGATAATTGAGGCAGGCGGCAAACAATCCGAAAACTAACACGAATCCCATAACAACAGACATTTTGCTGGTAAAAGTTGCTTTAGTGGCGGCTTGTCGCCGTCGGTTAGTTGACTTCAAGTTTATTGCTTGTATGTTCATGATTACTCCTGCCCTCTTTAAAGGATTTATAATTTTTCCGCTATCCTGAGTTTGGCTGATGCCGCTCTCCGATTAAATTCTATTTCATCCGCCTGCGCTTTTATCAACCTGCGGGTCAAAATCTTCACTTGCGCCGGGTGATCGCAGATACATAAGGGCATTCCCGGCGGACATATACATGATGCCGCTTGTTCCCTGAAAAACTCTTTCACAATCCGGTCTTCCAGAGAGTGAAAACTGATTACAGCTATTCGCCCGCCTTTTTTCAGCAAAGGCACTGCTTCACTCAAAGCCTGCCTGAGTTCGCCAAGCTCATCATTCACCGCTATCCGCAAAGCTTGAAAACACTTTGTCGGCGTGGGTAATTTACCCGGTCGGCTTTTTCCCAGAACGCTTTCGCAAAACTCCGCGAATTCAAGTGTTCTCTCAAAAGGCTTTTCTTCGCGTCTCTCGACAATTGCCCGCGCCAAACGCCGACTGCGGTGTTCTTCGCCATATTCGTAAAAGATACGAGCTAATTCCACCTCGTTTCTGTAATTCAGAATACGACTGGCCGTCAACTGCGAGCGTTTGTCCATCCGCATATCAAGCGGTCCGTCTAAGCGGAGCGCAAATCCACGTTTAGAATCATCTATCTGAGGAGAAGAAATCCCGACATCCAGCAAAATTGCGTCAACTGAATCCCAGCCAATCTCTTCCGCAAAAACTGCCAGCTCACTAAAATTGCCACGTGCTAACTTAACACGTTTTTCAGCAAACTTGAGATTTTCCCCGGCACGTTCCAGCGCGTCGCCATCCCGGTCGATACCCAAAAGCTCAGCTTGCGGGTTCGCCTTTAATATCAAAGAACTATGACCGCCGCAGCCCAGTGTGCCGTCAATTATCCGGCACGGACCAGCAAAAGTCAAATATTCAAGTATCTCACGGTATAACACCGGAAAATGTTTAAAACCATCTTTACTTGTCGCGAAGAGCTCTTCATTCATTATTCCTTTCCAAGAGAGTTTAAAAGCATTTGAGTTAGATCATCACTCGTTTCACTTATTTTCTGGAGTTCATCCAGGTAAACATCATTATCCATATTTTGTTCTTTCCAGGCTTCAGGAGCACATAATTTAATATGACTCACCGCGCCGATTAGCTTAACTTGTTTAGTAATAGCGACGGAATCAAGTAAAGCGCGTTCTATCTTTATGCGTCCCTGTTTATCACAGCGGCAGTCGCGCGCCCTTGAACCAATACGCGCTAAAGCTTCTTGTGCTTGACGATTAGCCAAAGCCAGGCGTCTTGCCTTGATAAGAAATTCACGAAAAGTTTCAAAAGGGAAAAGCAATAAATCATTATCTCTGCCGGGGAAAAGAATAAGTCTGGTGCTCTCTTCACGATGCCGCCAGTCACTGGGAATAGAAAAACGACACTGGCTATCAAGCGAATATTCGAATTCGCCTAAAAAAAACAGTTCGTCTTGATGTGTGCCGCTCATTTTTACCATCCCTTATCCTATCTCAAGTGTTACTTTACTCTCCTACATTACCCTTTATCTCCCTATACTTCCCTAAGATAGCGCAAATCAATACTTTTTGCAACTTTTTTTGAAGTTTTTTTAGTTTTTTTTAGGACATTTAGTAATTTGAGCTTAAAATCATACTGATAGTACAATTAAACCGCTTCTATTTGACATTGCGAAATAACTGCAATATATTGCTAAACAGTTATTGTCTGGTAAAAACCGGATATGAGACTTTGAAAAAACTACAGGAGGATTGCTATGGATATTAAAAAATCACTAAAAGACCTTTCGGTATTTTCATCTCTAAACGATGACGAAATGCAGGCAGTTGCCGATATTTGCAAAACTCGAACCATTGCTGCCAATGAACTTGTTTTTGAGTATGGAGCACAAGGAGATGACTTGTTCATAGTCCTTAAAGGTTGTATAAAAATATACACTCAAATTACAGAAAACGTAAATAAGACTTTGATTACTTTAAGAGAGGGCGGACTTTTTGGTGAACTGGCAGTAATTTCAGAAGATTACCGCAGCGCTTCCGCGATGGCTCTTGAAAATACAGAGTTAATTTCTATCACGCGGGATAATTTTGAAAAACTTCTGGAAGACAATCCGGCTGTCGGCAAAAAAATATTGAATGTTTTTATTCGAATAATTGCCAACAGGTTAAAAAATACTACTGAGCTCTATAAGCAGGCAGTTGACTGGGGATTGTCAATCAGCGGAATACTAGAGCTGAATTACAGTCAGTTGATTAATCAGCGTTCACAAATATCAATTGATTTAAATTCCGGAAAAAATGTGAGCGGGATTCTTCTGAAAGCTGATAAAAATGATACTGGACTTGAATTATTATTACAGACTGAAAAAGAAAAATTAGTAATGATCCCATACGGGGCAATCTCCGCAATCTCTTTCGATCAAGTGAAAACAGATACAGAACAGGAGTAATGAAAAATGGCAACAATTGATTCCTTTTTAGAGTTCC
The DNA here is from genome assembly GCA_019038735.1 of Victivallales bacterium. Taxonomy (GTDB): domain Bacteria; phylum Verrucomicrobiota; class Lentisphaeria; order Victivallales; family Victivallaceae; genus JAHOYW01. The sequence goes on from JAHOYW010000064.1 coordinate 3,253, forward strand.
TGATCAGCAGTGGCGCATCAGATTTGCATTTATCCAGCGGCTCTGTTCCTTCAGTTCGTATGGATGGCGAAATAAGAAAACTCACTGGTACCGAGGAAATTGATAACGACGAGGCTCAAAAAATAATTGAGGAAATTATGCCGGCGCGCAACAAAGAAGAGTTTTGGGACTGTTATGATACAGACTTTGCTTACGAACTTCCCGACGTCGGACGTTTTCGGGTGAATGTATTTATGGATAACAACGGGATCGGTACAGTTATCCGCCAGATACCGGTCAAGATATTAAGTGCCGACGACCTAAATCTTCCTCAAGCGGTAAGAGACCTTTGCTATTTAAATAAAGGATTAGTGGTTGTTACCGGACCTACAGGAAGTGGTAAATCAACTACTCTTGCCGCAATGATTGACCTAATCAACGAAGAAAGAACTGACCATATAATCACTATTGAGGACCCGGTTGAGTTTGTCCACAAAAATAAAAATTGCCTGATTAACCACCGTGAAGTCCACAAACATACAAATAGTTTTAAAAGAGCATTACGCGCTGCCTTGCGTGAAGATCCCGACATAGTGCTTGTCGGAGAAATGCGCGACTTGGAAACTGTCGAAATTGCTATTGAAACGGCTGAAACCGGTCATCTGGTTTTCGGCACCCTGCATACCAATACCGCTCCGAGCACTGTTGACAGGATTATTGACCAGTTTCCGGCGGACAGACAAGATCAGATCCGCACAATGCTCAGCAGTTCTCTCAAAGGTGTGATTGCGCAGACACTTCTAAAAAAGGAAAGCGGCGGCAGAATTGCAGGTCTTGAGATACTAGTGGTAACGCCCGGAGTCGCGAATATTATCCGAGAAGGCAAGACTCATCAGATTCCTTCCATGATGCAGACCGGAAAGAAATTCGGCATGCAGACATTGAATGAAGCATTGTTTGAGCTTGTAGACAAAAAAATTGTCACAGCAAAGGAAGCGCATTACCGCGCAGTTGACAAGATTAGCCTTGAGAGTATGTTGACAACACACGGATATGATATTTCCTAATCCAGTTTGCACATCGTATTGTTTTCTATTATACTACTAAAGAAACAAGGTAGATTATGAAGATTTTAGACGACAGAAAAGCAATAGAAGTAGCGGATAAAATATGGTGGGTTGGATTTGCCGACTATGAAGCCGGCTTCT
>JAHOYW010000011.1 GCA_019038735.1 Victivallales bacterium
TTACTTTCAATACATTTTTTATCCGGTATATAACGAATTACAATATGTCCGAAATCCGGTTGATTTGTCACCGGGCAAAGCGAGGTGTATTCCGGGCAGTCAAAAGTAATAATATAATCTCTGTCCTGATAAATATTATCAAAAGCTTCCAGTTGCGCTTCATTTGGAGTATGCGGGTATTTATTTTCAGAGCCCTTGAGCAGGGTCAAATCAGAAAATCTTTGTTTTTCAGTCATAATAAAATCCTTAGTTTTTAGGCATTTACGCTCTAATTATATATAAAATTATTCGTTCCAGAGTAATTATACTTCAAAATTCCTTGATTTTTTTAAAATACCGCTTATATTTTCAAAGGTCAAGGTTTAAGTAGTAGAAAATTGCTTGACATTTACTAATTTTTTAATAATAAGACTTGTCAAAAGGTGACTTTAATGAAAATTTTCAAAAAATGTTTGATTATGATGTTTGTCTTCTCTTCTTTATTTATTGCTTCTCAATGTTTTGCTCAAGATGATGATATGGTTTATGGTGAGCAAAGCGGTCCTTTGGAAAAACTTGGAAGAGGTGTTGCAAATATAGCTTTTGGACCTCTAGAAATAGTCATTCAACCTTTGGAAGTTGCTGAGGCAAAAGGTAATATTGCTGCTCTTACTTATGGAGTAACCCGAGGAGTCGCGATGGTTGTAGCGCGTTTATGTGTCGGCGTAACTGATATTGCTACATTCTATATGCCTTTACCAGGTTGTACTGATGACCCGGAAGATGTCGGATGGGGTTATGGTCCGCTGATGCGTCCAGCCTGGGTTATCGATAGAGAACATAATGCTTACAATTTCTTCTATGACGATAACGCAATGAACGAGAAAATGTAAACTTTGCTATAAATATAATTTTGGGCCCGTCCTCGGACGGGCTCTTTTTGCTTAATACAGTATAATTCAGGAAATTTAGAAATGAGTTTTTCATGTGGTTTTGTAGGATTGCCCAATGTTGGTAAATCAACTTTATTTAACGCCTTATGTGGCGGTGGAGCGGAAGCGGCGAATTTCCCTTTCTGCACAATTGAGCCAAATACTGGAATTGTAATAGTGCCGGATGAACGCATGCAGGTTCTGGCAAAATTAGAGAGTTCAGCTAAACTGATTCCTTCAACTTTAAAATTTATTGACATTGCGGGCTTAGTAAAAGGCGCCAGCGAAGGACAGGGTTTGGGAAATCAATTCCTTGGTCATGTACGTTCGGTTGATGCTATAGCTCATGTAGTGAGAGTGTTTGAAGATTCCGATGTGGTTCATGTTGACGGTGAAATCGACCCCGGAAACGACATTGAAGTCATTATGACTGAACTAATGTTATCTGATTTGGATATGCTCGAACGCAAATTAGAAAAATCAAAAAAACTTATGCGTTCGGGTGATGCTGATGTTAAAGCCGAGTTGGAATTGGCTTTGAAATTTAAAGAACAGCTTGCTGATGGTAAACGTCCTGAATACAATAAAGATGATGCGGTTGAAACTGAAATAGCGAAAGGTCTTGGACTTTTTACAATCATGCCGGCATTTATCTGCGCGAATGTCGATGAAGATAATTTCCGTGAATTCGGGAAAAATGAAGCAACAAAAAAACTGATTGCCTATGGGAAAGAACACAATCTGGAAGTAATTCCTGTATGTGCGAAGCTGGAAGAGGAAATGGGTCAGCTTGATCCTGAAGATATAGAAATGTTTATGGAAGACCTCGGTATAAACGAAACCGGTTTAACGCGGGTGATCCATACTGGATACCGCTTACTCAAACATATTACCTTTTTCACTGCCGGACCGATGGAAACAAGAGCCTGGACAATTACTGAAGGCACAGCCGCTCCGCAGGCTGCGGGAAAAATTCATACAGATATGTGTCGCGGCTTCATCCGCATGGAAGTTGTCAGTTATGCTGATATGCTCGAATACGATGGCTGGAACAATGCCAAAGCCGCCGGAAAATTAAGAATTGAAGGTAAAGATTATATCATGCAGGATGGTGATGTAATCCATGTGCGTTTTTCAGTATAAGCAGTAAAAAAGAAGCGAGCGTTCGAGCTCCCCACGACTCAATCTTTCTGGAAATACGAATAAGCACGGATATATTTTTAAGCATTAATACAATTTTATTTGCAACTCATCTGTTAACCAACTATCTTAATATATATAATTCACCAATGAGGAGATTAAAAATGCCGGAAATAAGTAGATTTTTTGGGATTATTATTGCTATTTTTTACGATGACCATAATCCTCCGCATTTTCATGCTCGATATGCTAGCCAAAAAGTTGCGATTGACATTCGAAACCTGAAAATTCTTGATGGACAAATTTCTCCAAGAGCTTTAGGACTAGTGATGGAATGGGCAGCATTGCATAAGGACGAACTGCTAATTGACTGGAATCTTGCTAAAAACAGCCAGAAACCAGATAAAATTGAACCTCTCAAATAACAGGAGAGCCAACATGATTCATGATGTCATAGATGCTAAATATTGTAATAATTACCGACTGGAAATACTTTTTGATGATGGAAAAAAGGGAATCGTTGATCTATCCAGATATGCTGAAAAAGGCGGCGTCTTTAAAAAATTTAAAGATTTAATTTTTTTTAGAGACTTTGTTGTCAGCAAGGAATTAGGAACAATCACATGGGCTAATGAAATAGATATAGCTCCGGAAGTTTTGTATTCCGATGCCACCAATACTCCTTTACCTGCCTGGATGCAGTAAAAAATCTGTTAAATAACCTATGCGGGAAAATAATAAGAGAATATATTTAATCGGATTTTTATATTCAACCATAGCTACAAGTATTTATTTCAGATACTTTTATAAAGAAGATTTATCAAGAATATTGGTTTTTACTGTTCCTTTAATTTTATTTCTGCCGATTTTGTTGTCGTTGATAAGAGTAAAACTGAAATTGGTAAAATTAAACGGATTTTTAATTGTGGGATTTTGTGTAGGATTTATTTTCTCGACAGACAGCAATATTTGGCCAATTGCGCTAATTCTATGGCTGGTATTAAGCATTCCTGCAATATTGTGCTTAAATTTGGCTTGTTACTTAATAAGAAAAAATACAGTGGAACGCTCACGCGGGAAAGATTGAGTTAAGGAAACTCGAACGTTCGCATCTTTTTAAAACTTGCTTTGCTCGTTTTAAAAAGCCGAGGCTTTTCGAGTAAGGAATTGGTCTAATGCGCGGCAAAATGCCGCTTAAGTTTCGTCCATTGGAGATGGACGACCAACGTTTTCCGCCGTTGGATTACGGAGCCGTTGCATCCGGCGTTTTATTATGAAAGAATCAAATAGAAAAATTCTTAAAAGCTCTTCAGGAGTGGCAATTGCCACTTTGTTTAGCCGTGTGCTCGGTCTGTTCCGGGTAATTCTTGAAGCCAGTATTCTTGGTGGTGGTGCTTTGGCGTCGGCTTGGCAGTTGGCGTTTATGGTACCTAATATGTTCCGGCGTTTTCTTGGCGAAGGAGCTTTGGGAACGGCAATGGTTCCGCTGGTCTCACATACTTTAGAAAAAGATGGTCGAGACGAAACCCGGCGTCAGCTTAGCGTGATTTTTCTTTCTTTGGGAATTGTTCTGGCACTATTGATTATAGTTATTACTGGTATCTCGATTTTATTGCGCTTGTGGATTGTAGTTGATTATGGACGACTTGCTCTCGAATTAATTCCTTTACTGATGCCTTACGCATTTTTTATGTGCTTTGTTGGAGTAATAAGCTCGGTATTGAACAGCGTAAAAGTATTTTTTCTCCCGGCTCTTGGAGCTCTATTATTGAATATTTCTCTTATTGCTTGTCTGTTGTTTATCGCCCCTAATTTGGATGGTGATTATCATACGATGCTGCAAGCTTTGTCTTACGCAGTCTTGATTGCCGGTGTCGTTCAACTGGGCTTAATGTTGCTGCTTTTGCACTATTACAAAATGTTTCCAATGAAAATGAAATCTTTTAGTGGTGCTTTTAAGGTGATTAGGGAACTTTCACGCTTGACTTTGCCCGGCTTGATCGGAGCTTCGGCTTTGCAGTTCAGTTTGCTGACAGACCGCTTAATAGCGGCATTTATTGGACCTCACGCAGTGCCTGCCTTGACTTATAGTGACCGTATTATTTATTTGCCTATCGCGATTTTTGCTTTATCACTGGGCTCAGTACTTTTACCTAATATGTCACGAGCGGCGGCGCGGAATGATTTTGAAGAATTATTCAGTCATCTGCGTTTAGCTCTGCGTTGTTTGCTTTATTTGTGTATTCCAATCGCGATATTTACTGTTTTGTTCCGTGAACCAATATTGCGCTTATTGTATCTACATGGAGCGTTTAGCGAAGAATCCTTGCGTGAAACAGCTTGGGCTATGTTGTTTTACG
>JAHOYW010000188.1 GCA_019038735.1 Victivallales bacterium
CGGAGATTTCGAGCGTAAGGGAACTTTAATTTACGGCACAAACCGACGATGAGGCTTTTATTTTAACAAAACAAATAAATTTATAACATTATAGGATATTTTGAAGAAAGATTTTTGAAATTTTTAGTTAAACACAGAGAAAGACTAAGAAGGAGCCTTGAGGAGAAAATTGGTAGCGGGGGCAGGAATCGAACCTGCGACCTTCAGGTTATGAGCCTGACGAGCTACCTCTGCTCTACCCCGCGACGTGGTTTTGCATAACTTTCGTTATTACAGAATTCTTATTATATCCTCAAATACTAATATTACAAATTTTTAAAATCATTTTTTTATTATTTCCTTGATGGAAATAGAATAAATTAACCATTCTTCATTAATTAACTTCAATTTACAAGCTAATTCTTTGTAATTATCGATAGCCTTGCCCTGCTTCGTTAAACCATTTAATGAGCCAGTGAAATCCACTGTGGCTGTGTCGGAAGATGTTAAGTTTATTTCAAGGTCATGGGCTGAAAATTTGACGTATTTGAACATACTGCGACAACGCATTGCGTTAGCTGATATTTGCATAGGTGTATAAGTGCCTGCAAATGTAGATACACCAATAGAAAAACTACAACGCGGCGCAAACAAACTTTCCAGTCCTTTGCTTTTTAAGAGACCGGTACTTAATTTATCGCCGGAAGATTTCGATGCCCTGGAGAGAAATTTACTTATTTGATTTTTGATTTGCTGCTCGGGAGATGTTTCTTTGAAAAGAGTGAACACAATTACAGCAGCGAGAATTAAAACAGACACAATTATTATATATTTGATGTATTTTACCATAAAGGCGCTCCGTTGATACGTTTTTGACTTACTTCTCCAAATTTATGTTTCCCTATCGGCATTGAACGGTTATCGCCAATAACATAGACTTTTCCGGGAGCCACTGTGCGCGGCGGCAGATTCCAATCACAAGAATTTTTGACGTAGTCTTCTTTTTGAGCTATACCATTGAGATAAAGTTTTCCGTTCTGGATATACAGAGTATCCCCCGGCAAAGCGATAATTCTTTTCAACAATGAAACATCCCTAGTAAATTTAATGATTACGATGTCTCCACGTTGAACTTTTGAAAAAAGATATTTGCCACGCCAGCAAAAAGTAAAACCTCTGCGGAAATATGTTGGTTCCATACTCGCGCCGCTGATGAACTCAGGTATCAGGATAAAATTGAAAAGCACATAGCCAACGGCAACGATTGTAATGAGGCGTGTTAAAAAGGCTCCGTCAAGTTTCGGCACATAAAAATGATTGACTGCTTCCGCCGCGGATTCTCCGCGGTGTGGGCGCCAACATGCAAAATATAATTTCAACAGTTCTTTTATCATACTATTTACAATACATCTTTTCGGAGGATAATCCAAGACTTTTAAGAAGTCTCGCTTGATATTTTTAACTTTAAGACCTAAATTACAGTCTAGTTTAAGAAAACAAAAGGATATTTATGTCGGATAAATTAAAAGAAATTATGGAGGAGCTCGACAAGGGCGATATTGATATATTTAGTGCTTTGTCGCGAATATCCGAGTCCAAAGGAATTGAAAATATCGGCTGCGCGCGTATTGACCATGCTCGCAAAAACCGTTGCGGTTTCCCTGAATTCATTTACGGCGCGAGTAAAACCATTGAACAGTTATGCGAAATCGTTCCTGTGCTGATAAAAAAACAAAGCCCGGTACTGGTTACCCGGCTTGACCCTGACAAGGGAAAAGCTTTAAAGAAAAAATTTCCGCAAGGTGAATATGATGAATTAGCCCGGGTTTTTGTTATAAGTCAGAACACTGAAAAACATGGTAATGTCGTGGTTATGACAGCGGGAACTTCGGATTTGAATGTCGCGCTGGAAGCCAAATATACTTTAGAAAGCTGTGCTGTCGGAGTAAGCATGATTAATGATGTCGGCGTCGCGGGCTTGCATCGGCTACTCGGGGAACTTGAGAGCTTTAAACAAGCTGACGCTATTATTGTGGTTGCCGGCATGGAAGGAGCTTTGCCTAGTGTGGTTGGCGGACTGGTAAGTTGCCCGGTAATCGCGGTACCGACCAGTGTTGGATACGGCGCGGCAATGGGTGGAATCGCGGCTTTACTGGGGATGTTGAACAGTTGTGCCAGCGGCGTAAGCGTGGTGAATATTGATAATGGTTTCGGTGCCGCCTGCGCGGCAACGCGAATAATCCAAAATTCCAGACGAAAAGCATAAAATGAAAAAAAGCAAAGACTTCAGTATTGGCGTTAGTGCTTTATTTAAAGGATTCAAGCTGTTTTTGACTAAGCCGTGTTACTGGCGTTATGCTTTATGGCCTTTACTTTTAAGCATGATATTATACGCCATTGGATTCTACTTGTATTTTGCCTATCTACAGCCTTTTCTGATGGAACTTTTGCCCGAAACGGCGGAATATCCTCAATGGAATGACTGGATTATTTATTCTCTGCGCTGGCTGTTTAATATTAGTGCTGTTCTATTTGGAATTATGATTACTTTATTGACGGTTACTATACTATATTCAACACTTGCCGCGCCGTTTTTTGACCGCATGACCCTGAGTATGGAAAAAGACTGTTTCGCTTTCGAACCGCCTGACTTAGGCTGCCAAAAATCCGTTTTTTACTTTGCCAACTCGATTTTAAATGTCTTGATTTTGAATTTACAAACGCTCTTCTGGGCGATTCTGCTTTTCCCTGTCAGTCTTTTTATTCCTTACATCGGAACACTAATATACTCTTTAGTGGTAGGCTACTTCTTTGGTTTATCGCTTTTATTGTACAGTGCCGAGCATCGCGCTATGAGCCGTGCGGATTTCAAGCAAAGCTTAAACGGCAATCGAATGAAAGTTTTAGGTTTCGGTACGGCGGCATATTTCTTATTGTACATCCCCTTGCTGGCAATCTTGTTATTACCCATAGCTCTTGCCGGCGGAGTGATTCTCTTTAACAAAGAAATCGAAAAGCAATAATAAAGATTTTCTGTTGATTTTCTGTTATTCGCAAGTTATATTAATTTCATTGTAGAAAATTTTAAACCCTTTAACAGGAGCATAATCATGATTACAATTGAATCATTAAGGGCATTTTTTATGTGGTGTTCAATTATTAATGGAGGGATGTTAATACTTTTATCTGTATTCATTATGACTGCGTCAAATATGACTTACGCTACACACAAAAAATGGTTTAAAATTTCTCGAGAAACTTTTGATGTGGCGATGTATTCGTTCCTTGGCTTGTATAAGCTCGCTTTTTTTATCTTTAATATAGTGCCTTATATAGCACTTCTGATTATTTTTTGACGCAACGGATCAAGCATGTTCAAAAAGATTACCTTGAGCGTTTGACTAAGCATTATGCGGTAATTATCGCGGCAATGAAAGCTAAACAAAATGTATTAAGGCTCTCTTGTCTTACTACCCTGAACACACAAAATAAGAGGAAAATCAATGCTGAATGTTCATTTGGATGAAGAAAAAGGCATAGTCTCTCTGGAACCGATTGGAAAACTATCTAAAGATGATTTTGCAGCGTTTGCCGCTATCATTGATCCGTATATTGAAAAAACAGGAAAATTAAATGGGCTAATTATTCATGTAAAATCATTCCCGGGCTGGGATTCATTTGCTGCACTTGTAAGGCATTTAAAGTTTATTAAGAATCATCACCAAAAAGTATCCTGCGTAGCTTTTGTAACGGACTCACCTATAGGAAATTTTGCCGAACATGTCGCAAGTCATTTTATTAACGCGACAATCAAACATTTTTCTTTCGACCGCCTGGAAGACGCGCGCAAATGGATAGCAGGTAGCAAAAAATGATTCTTTACCTTGATGGAGACGCTTTCCCTAATCCGCTTAAAGCTATTTTATTTCGAGCTATTGAACGTCTCGCAATAGAGACATTCGTGATAGCGAACAAACAAATTGATATTGGACAGTCAAAAAATATTACTTATATATTAGTCCGCTCTGGACCAGATGAAGCGGATAATCGCATTGTAGAAATGCTTAAAGAGGGGGATCTGGTCATAACGGCGGACATTCCATTGGCAGATCGAGCCATCACTAAAAAAGCCTACGCTATAAATCACCGGGGGGAGTTATATACTACTGTCAATATCAAGAACCGTTTAGCGATGCGCAATTTAATGCAGGAGATTCGTGACAGCGGTATGCCGACCAAAGGTCCAGCGCCCTTCACGCAAAAAGATGCCCATGAATTTGCCAATCAATTAAGTAAATTTCTGACAAAATACAAAAAGGTTTAAAATGGTAACCCCGCGAGGACTCGAACCTCAACTAATTGGACCAAAACCAATTGTGCTACCA
>JAHOYW010000030.1 GCA_019038735.1 Victivallales bacterium
GCTTTCCACACCGCTATTTACATCAATTATTACAGGTTTCACCTGCCCAATGGCTTCTTTTATATTTTCAGGAGAAATTCCTCCCGCCAAAATAACTGGACGCATTGAGCTTAATTCCGCCGCTAAGCTCCAGTCGCAAAGTTGTCCGGTTCCGCCACGTTGTTCAGCAGTCATGGCATCTACCAAAACCGCGTCAGCCGGATAATTTTCCGCGTATTTCATATCATCCGCATTGCGCAAACGCAGCGCCTTCCAGACTTCTATTCCTTTTAGCCGCAAAGCAAATTCAGGACTTTCATCGCCGTGTAGCTGCACTACATCCAACTTGCATAGTTTTACTATCCGCTGAAAATCCTCTATAGAAGCATTCACAAAAACTCCAACCTTTTTGACATCTTCCGGCAAATCACGACTTATATCTCTGACTTGCTCCGGGCTAACACAACGCGGCGATTTATCATAAAAAATAAAGCCCAGATATTTTGCGCCGGCTTCTATAGCCGCTTCAATATCCTCACGTCTGCTTAAACCGCATATTTTCAGTTTGCTGTTCACAATAATTCCTTTAATCTTTGTCCCGGTGATTCAGCACGCATTAAAGCTTCGCCAATCAGAAAAGCGTTTGCGCCCTGCATTTTTAGTTCAACTAAATCAGAATGATTAAAAATACCGCTTTCCGCGACTTTTACTCTATCATCAGGTATTGAACTTAACATCTTTTTCGTCAATTCCAAATCTGTTTTGAAAGTCTTAAGGTTACGGCTGTTAATGCCGATAACTTCAGCATCAACACTCAAAACAAAGTCAAGTTCAGCCATAGTATGAACTTCCGCTAAAACTTCTAAATCATGCTCAAAAGCATAATCAAGAAGTCTTTTAAAAGTTTCTTCCGACAAGGCTGCCGCGATCAACAAAATCGCATCCGCGCCAAATGCCGCCGCTTCCTTGATCTGGTATTCGTCAAAAATAAAATCTTTACGCAGTATCGGAATATTAACTTCTTCAGCGACAATTTTCAAATATTCCAAAGAACCTCTAAAATAAAATTGTTCAGTCAAAACAGACAATGCCGCCGCTCCGGCGTTTTCAAGTTCTTTTGCCAGTTCCAGAGGTAGAAACTCTGATCTGATAAGCCCTTTTGACGGAGAAGCTTTTTTGAGTTCGGCAATAACATTAAAAGCATCCCGGCTCAAAGCGTTGGCAAAACATTTATTTCTGACTTTCCGCGTTCTTTCAGGCAAATCCACTCTTGTGAGAGCTTCACGGTTTGTGGATATGATTTTTTCTAAGATATTCATGAATTACTTGCCTCAATAAGTTTATTCATTTTATCCAGTGCCGCGCCTGAATCAATAGATTCCTCAGCTAGTTTTACAGCTTCTTCCAGAGTATCAACTTTTTCACCGGCAACTATCGCCGCCGCCGCGTTTAATATCACTATCGCACGCGCTCCGTCCCGGCGTTCACCTTTGAGAATTTCAAGCGTGATTGCCGCGTTGCATTCCGCATCGCCGCCAGCGAGGTCTTCTGCATCAAAAGTCTGTCCGACCAGCATTTCAGGATATAATTCATAGGTTTTGATTATACCGTCACGCAATTCCGTAACCCGGGTAGTTTCAGTACAGGTAATTTCGTCCAATCCATCATGACCATGAACGATAAACGCCCGGCGTGAGCCGAGATTTTTTAAGACTTCCGCAAAAAGTTCAGTCAGAGCCGGAGCAAAAACCCCGATTACCTGCCCGGAAGCTCCTGCCGGATTTGTCAAAGGTCCTAAAATATTGAATATGGTCCGCAGTTTTAATTCACGCCGTACAGGCATAACATGCTTCATCGCAGGATGCATTTTAGGAGCAAACAAAAATCCGATTCCGTTATTCTGGATGCTTTGTTCCATAATCACCGAATCAACATCCAGATTAAAACCCAAAGCCGCCAGTACGTCAGCCGAACCGCACATGCTTGAACTACTTCGATTACCATGCTTCGCGACAGTTACTCCGGCTCCGGCAACCACAAAGGCGGCGGTAGTCGAAATATTAAAAGTATTAGCTCCGTCGCCGCCGGTTCCGCAAGTATCGACGACTGTTCCAGTACCGCCGTCAATAAAGACCGCGTTTTCACGCATGATCTGTGCCGCACCGGTAACTTCACTGATGCTTTCGCCTTTCATCCGCAAAGCGATCAAGATCGCGGCGATTTGTACATCAGTGGCGTTTCCCTGCATAATAAGCTCCATGACCTGTGCCATTTCCTGAGCCGATAAATCAATGGACTCAACAACTTTTTTTAACGCTTCATTAAACATTTTTCACCTCATTTAAGAAATTTGCTAATTGTCTTTTGCCGGTCGAAGTCAATACTGATTCGGGATGATATTGAATTCCTTCCACAAAAAAATCTTTGTGCCGAACACCCATTATTTCACCATCATCAGTGCTTCGCGCGGTGATTTTCAAACAGTCAGGCAAGCTTGCTTCGTCCAAAGCTAATGAATGGTAACGCACCACTTTTAATTCGGCGGGCAGTTTCGCGAAAACCCCTTTGCCATTATGTGTTACTTGGGAGGTCTTACCGTGCATGATTTGCTTGGCTTGAATAACTTTAGCACCAAAAACCTGTCCGATAGCCTGATGCCCGAGGCAAACGCCCAGTAGCGGAATTTTTCCGGCTGCCGCTTTAATCAGTTCCATAGAAATTCCGGCATTCTCCGGGCGTCCGGGTCCGGGGGAAATAACTATTGCTTCAGGTTTCATAGCCAAAGCTTCCTGCACCGTTATTTCATCATTGCGTTTCACCACGACTTTATATTTCAAAGCTGCGATATACTGCACTAAATTGTAGGTGAAAGAATCGTAATTATCTATCATTAATATCATTGTATTTTCCTCGTTTATAGTTCCAAGCCGTTAGCGGCGAGCTTAAATGCTCTGAATAAAGCTTTCGCTTTATGGCGGGTCTCGTCATATTCTGCTTCAGGGTCGGAATCCGCGACTATTCCAGCTCCGGCCTGCACCGAAACCTCTTTGCCGTCGATTTCAAAAGTCCTGATAGTAATTGCCATATCCATATCACCGTTATAGGAAAAATATCCTACCGCGCCGCCATAAGCGTCTCGCGATTCCGGCTCAAGTTCGTCAATAATCTCCATAGCGCGAATCTTTGGCGCGCCGCTGAGAGTTCCGGCGGGAAAAGTCGCTTTTACCAAATCGAAACAGTCAAATTCCGGTCGCAACTGCGCTTCAACTTCTGAAACCAGGTGCATGACATGCGAATAACGTTCAACAATCATAAATTGTTTGACCTGCACACTGGATGTCGCGGCGACACGCCCGAGGTCATTTCGCCCCAAATCAACCAGCATCAAGTGTTCGGCACGCTCTTTAATATCTTCAAGTAAATCATTAGCCAAAGTCCGGTCTTCATGTTCATCCGCCCCGCGTGGTCTGGTTCCGGCTATTGGACGCAGGATAATTTTTGAAGCGTTTTTACGCACCATGATTTCTGGCGAAGACCCGAGCAGGAGTTTTTCTCCGAATTTGATAAAAAAGTTGTAAGGCGATGGATTAATCAAGCGTAAAGCCCGATAGAGTTGCAAAGGTTCAATGCTCAAATCCATAGAAAAACGCTGTGAAACAACTGTTTGAATAACATCACCTTTTACAATATAGTCTTTTATTTTTTCAACCATCTTCATGTAATCCGGCTTGGTCATATTCGACTTGATTTTATTTTCATCAAAATCAACTTTGTTTTCTTCGTAACGCGGCGAATATGTCTTCATGCGTTTTTCAATGCGGCTTATCGATTCGCAAGCGTGCTGGTAAGTATCTTCAAGACTGACTCCCTCTTTCTGCCGGGCACAGCAAACAATTTTTACTGTATGCAGGACATTGTCGAAAATAATCATACAGTCCGTCATCATCAAACAAGCCGTACAATCCGGCAAATCTTTTTTGTCTCTCGGTAGGCGTTCGAATTCACGCACAGTATTATAGCCAATATAACCAATCGCGCCGCCGACAAACTTCGGTAGTTCCGGAAATTCAAAAACTTTCTGTTTGAAAACTATCTCACGCAAAGCCATCAAAGGTCCGCCTTCGGGAATATCCAAAGTTCGGCGTTCACCGTTCTCAGTAAAATAAGGAACGCCGTTTTCAACAGTAAAACGTGCGTAAGGCTCTATTCCTAAAAAGGAATAACGTCCACGGCGTTCACCGCCTTCAACACTTTCCAGCAAGAAAACATCTTCATCTTCAACAAAACGGCTCAATACCGACACAGGGCTATCCATATCCATAAGGTATTCCTTATAGACCGGCACTAAATATCCTTCC
>JAHOYW010000036.1 GCA_019038735.1 Victivallales bacterium
GATTCAGCCTTAGCTGATGGAGCTCGTTCGGTGATTCTAGAACAAGTAACTAACGGTTTAGCCGTTCGTATGGCAATATTATTTCTTGTAGCGGGGTGTGTGAAAAAATGAATATAAAAAAAGAATTTATACTAAGTGGCGGGAAAGTCGTAGATCCTTTTACAGGAATTGAAGCGATAATGGATATCGGTGTTAAAGATGGCAAAATCGCTGATCCGAAAACTCTGAAAAACGCTGAAAAAATAGATGTTTCCGGTAAAATCGTCGCGCCTGGTTTTATTGACCTGCATGTACATTTGCGTGAGCCCGGCAATTGCGCCGCTGAAACTATTGAGACCGGAACCAAGGCCGCCGCCGCTGGCGGTTTTACAACTATTGTTGCTATGCCTAATACCAGCCCGGCAGCGGATACAGCCGCGGCGATTGAATATCTTAGTTTTCATGCCGCTCAGAATGGTGTTGTCAAAGTTTATCCCTGCGGTTGCATGACGAAAGGAATCAAAGGCGAAGAAATGGCTCCCATAGGCAGTTTGAAGAATGCCAGAGTCGCGGCTCTGAGTGATGACGGAAGAGGCATTCAAAACCATGAATTAATGAAGCATATAGTGCAGTACGCTAAATCTATGGATTTGCCGATTCTAGATCATTGCGAGGATGACAATCTCAAGGGCGACGGAGTAATGCACGAAGGTGTCTGGTCAACTTTGCTGGGTATGAAAGGAATGCCTGCGGCTTCAGAAGAATTAATGGTCGCGCGTAATATTATTTTCGCTCGTGATGTTGACTGGAAAGTTCATCTTCAACATTTGAGCAGTAAAGAAAGTGTAGAGCAGGTTCGAGTCGCCCGCAAACGGGGTATTCCGGTCAGTGCCGAAGTTACTCCGCATCATCTTTCTTTAATTGACGAGTGCATCAAAAAATTTGATACTAATTACAAAATGAATCCTCCACTGCGTTCCGAAGAAGACCGTCAGGCTTTAATTGCCGGGCTTGCTGATGGTACGATCACCGTTATTGCCACCGACCACGCGCCGCACACACCGACTGCCAAAATGGTCGAGTTTGATTACGCTCCCTTCGGGATTATCGGTTTGGAGACAGCGATATCTGTTTGTTTGAAGGAATTATATCACAGCGGAGTATTGTCTATCAGTGATTTTGTCGCGAAGTTCACAAGCGGTCCGGCGGACGTTCTTGGACTGACTAATCGCGGTTTTAAATCCGGCAATGACGCTGATATAACAATTATTGATACGAACAAGGAAATCACGATTGATGCTGACAAATTTCAGTCAAAGTCCCGTAATACGCCTTTCGACGGCATGACTTTCAGAGGAAAAGCTACGTCAACAATTGTTGACGGTAAATTCGTTTTTAACGAATTATAAAGAGTAAACATTGAATATTCAAAGAGGATTACATGTCCGAATCTGATAAACATAGTGATATTAAAAAATATTCTCTTGATTCCACGGAAGTTGAAGTAACTCAAAAAATTGACATTGATTACAAGCAAGTCGTTGATGAGAGCAAAAAAGAAGCTTTGATTGCTGAACTACAACATGAACAGGAAATTACTACAGATTCTGTGACGGGAAAATCTATTTTTACCAGAAAACGTATTACGGATGATTATGTCAAGTCCAGCACTATAATTTCTATAATAAATGAAGTTTCACCGCTGAAAAATAAACTTGAACTGCAAGATATTCGTAATAACTATGAACTTAAAGAGAAATTTTCAGAAGGAACTCAAGGGATAATAAGGACTGCTTTCGACAAGTCTTTGAAACGTGAAATTGTAGTAAAATCCCTTAAAGTCGATGAAATAAAAGAACATGCGAAGCAGGATGAAAACTTGTTTGTTTCCGAAGCCAGAATAATGGCTCAACTGGATCATCCCTCAATTATTCCTCTTTATGGTTTGCATTCCGGGACTGAAAATAAGCTGCATTTGGCTATGAAGCACATTCACGGTAAAACCCTGAAACAATATCTAGAAGATGTCGTTAATTTATACAAACGCGAAGGAATAAAAAAATTTGATGAAGAGCTTTCGATATCAACCCGCATAGAGTATATTATAAAAATATGTGAGGCGATTGATTACGCGCATTGCAAAGGAGTGGTTCATAGAGATCTTAAGCCGGAAAACATCATGATTGGAAATTATGGTGAAGTCTATGTTATGGATTGGGGGCTGGCATGCCTGGTAGCACCTGAAAAATTTTCAGGAGATGACACTGGGGCGCACGATAAAAATGAACTTGTCGGAACGCCTTGCTATATAGCTCCTGAAATGATTAGAGGTGAATCATGCAGCGCGCAGTCAGATATTTTTTCTCTGGGAATGCTTCTTTTTGAAGTTGTTACTTTGACGAGAGCCGTATCCGGGAAAACTATCAATGAAGTATTAAAAAACATCATTAACTGGAACTATAATCCTTTCAAACACCGTTTCCTGAAAAAAAGACTCTCAGATGATCTGAAAGCAATTGTCGCGAAAGCTATTTGTGATCCATTGTCGCAGCGTTATAAAAGTGCGAGTGATATGGCTAAAGACTTGCGGCTTTATCTCATGCGCGAGGAAACCGCCGCCAGACCGGATAATATTTTTCGAAAATTTATACGTGTCATGGGTAATCATAAAATGATTACCTTGACGGTGGTATTGGGTATACTTTTAGCTTTATCCGCTAGTACCATTCACAGCTTATACACTCAAAATGCTCTTATCATAAAGCAGAAGGCACGAGAAGATATGCTGGCTTCTTTCCAGTCGAAGGTTTCACAAAATGCCAGCGAGATGGAACGTATATTCTTTTATTTGAAAAATCAACTTAGAAATACCGCCTATCGTGCCGGACGAGCTTTGAACAACAAAACATATATAAATGAAAAGATATATAGGTCTAAAGATTTTTTAAGCAAGGATACAGCTCCAAAGGATTATGCTTATGCACCTGCCTATGCTATGAAAATAAGTTTGAACCATACTGCCCTAAAACTTGGTAAAGGAACAAAACTTACAGATAAATTAAATAAAAGAATTGTCGGATTACAGGTGGGGTTTAAGTATATAACATTTACAAGTAATCCGGATTTTGAGTACAAAACAAAAAAATATATTAAAAATATTATCAGTAGCGAAGGAGCACCGCTAATTTGGATTTTTATAGGCTTGAAAAACGGTTCCATGTTCTCCTTCCCGGGGAAAGCATACGCAAAAAATTATGATCCGCGTCAACGCCCATGGTACAAAAGTGCTTTAAAACAAAAAAAATATATAAGCTGGTCAGAACCTTATCTGGACGCTTCCGGTTTGAATATAGTCATATCCTGTATGAAATGTGTTTACGATAATCAAAATAATGTACTCGGTGTTATGGGTATGGACATTAGTTTGAATTATATTCAGAAATATCTTTTCGGTAAACAGTTGGTGTCAGGAGGCAAGGAATATTTACTTGACCAGCAAGGCAGAGTGATTCTTTCAAGTGATTTCAAAAAGGAAAACGCGAAATCAAATAAAAGAGCGACTATTGTATTGAAGAAATTTCCTTTCTTGGAGCAGTTCAGTAAAGCAGCTGGAGCAAAAAAGGCTCAATTTGAAGTAATAAGCTCTGGAGAAAAATATATTTTCGGATTAAATCGCCTTCCATCGCTGGGATATTATTATATTCAACAGATTAGTGAAGAAAAATTGCGTGACGATTGGGAAAAAATAAATTTGCTGGAGGATGCTTAGAATGCTTGAAATAGACAAAAATAATAATTTTGAAGATCTTGATATTACTGTAAAAATGGCTTTTAACCCAGATAATGTTGAATTGACTCAAAAAATTAATGTTGATTATGACAAAGTAATTGAAGACAGCAAAAAACAAGTTGCAATTATAAAAAAGAATGAACCGCAGGAAAGCAGCACAAGCTCTTTGCTTGGAAAGTCAATCTTTAACAAAAAACGCATTGCTGATGATTATGTCAAGTCAAGCACAATTATTTCCACGATAGATTCTATTCAACCACTTAAAGATAAGCTTGAGTTACAAGATGTTAAGAGTAATTATGAACTGAAAAAACAATTTTCAGAAGGTGCGCAAGGCATCATTAGAACTGCTTTCGATAAATCTTTAAAACGTGATATTGTCGTTAAATCCCTCAAGTTTGAAGAAGATGACGAATTCGCGCGACATGATGAACATTTTTTTGTCTCCGAAGCTAGAATTATGGCTCAGCTTGAC
>JAHOYW010000150.1 GCA_019038735.1 Victivallales bacterium
ATTTACAGCAGTCTGAATTATATGGTTAGAGGTGATATGGAAAAAGCTGTTGAACATGAAAATCTGGCTAAGTATCTTTACAGGAATTATCAGAAAACCCATGCTGACAGAAAAGAACGTATCGGTTTGGCTCCATACAAAACCATCAAAGCCGGAATGATTCAATCAGCATTGAGCTCATTCCCTCCAATGATGGCACAAATTCTGCACTCTAAAATAAAAGCAACTCAAAAAAATAAAGAAAAAAAGAAAAATATATATAACAGTTCCATACCGGGATTATCATATTGATTTTTTCTTATATCGTTCAATAAAATGGAGAATTAAAAATGTCCTTATTTGCAAAATCAAACTATTCAACAATAAAAATAAATGCTTCAAGCTCTCAAAAGAGAGAGATTCCTGAAGGTTTATGGTTAAAATGCCGCAAGTGCATGCGCACTCTTTACAAGAAAGCTCTTGAACAGAATGACAACATTTGTCCGCATTGTAATTTTCACTCGCCTTTGACCGCGCATCAGCGCATCGCACTCTTAACAGATGCCAAGAGTTTCAAAGAAATAGACAAGCATCTGGAATCTATTGACCCATTGAAATTCATCGATTCTCAAAAATACACTGATCGTTTGAAAAATAATATAGCAAAAACCGGAATAAAAGAGAGTATTGTTTGCGGAACCGCGTCTCTTGATGGTCAAAAATATGCTTTAGGTGTTATGGATTTCCGTTTCCTCGGTGCTTCTATGGGATCGGCGGTTGGAGAAAAAATCACCCGACTGCTGGAAAAAGCTTTAGAATTGAAAATACCATCGGTGCTGGTTACCGCAAGCGGCGGTGCTAGAATGCAGGAAGGCATATTAAGCTTGATGCAAATGCCTAAAACTTGCTCTATACTCGAACGTCTGAAAGAAGCCGGATTGCCATATATTGTTATCCTGACTCATCCTACTTATGGTGGAGTAACTGCCAGTTTTGCGGTACTTGGTGATTTAATTTTAGCTGAGCCCGGCGCGATGATTGGATTTGCTGGTCCTAGAGTTATTCAGGAGACCACCAACGCGATTTTACCAAAAGGTTTTCAGACAGCGGAATTCTTACTTGAAAAGGGGCTGGTTGATAGAGTAGTTGATCGTAAAAATTTGCGTGATGAATTATCGCTTTGTCTTGACTATCTTACTAAATAGTGTATAGTTATTTCTGCGTCATCGGACCGGATCCTATGCACTGGTCTCCTGCTAACCGAGTCAGATGGGGAACCAAGCAGCTCCATGCAATGAGCCAGGTGCTGGGTTAATCTGTTTCGATGGCGCTTTTTTTTAAATTACGAATATAGGATTTTTTATGAAACGAATTGACGGACGCAAATTTGACGAATTACGCAAAATAAAATTCAGTAAAGATTATTTAGCTCATCCTCTGGCTTCCACTTTGATTGAAGTGGGCGGAACAAAAGTTGTTTGCGCGGTCAGTATGGAAAATCGCGTTCCACCATGGATGCGCCAGCAAAATGTCCCGGGCGGATGGCTTACCTGTGAATACGGCATGTTGCCGGCATCCACACACAGTCGCATGCGCCGTGAAGCTTCGAGCGGCAAACAAGGCGGCAGAACTGTTGAAATCCAACGTTTGATCGGACGTAGTTTACGCGGAGTGCTTGATTTACAGAAAATCGGTCAAAACACTATTCATATTGACTGCGATGTTCTTGATGCCGACGGCGGTACTCGCTGTGCGGGTATCACTGGAGCCGCGACCGCATTGCACTTAGCAATGAAATCCGCTAAATTCAAAAAAAATCCTATCAATGAACTAGTCGCCGCAATTAGCGTCGGCATAGTTGAAGGACAAGCTGTCCTTGATCTTTGCTACGAAGAAGACTGTGGCGCTGATGTTGATATGAACATAGTCATGACTGAATCCGGCAAATTTATCGAAATACAAGGTACTGCCGAAGAACAACCTTTTTCCCGGGATCAGTTCAATGAAATGATGAATCTTGCGGAAAAGGGTTTGAAAGAAATTTTTGAGTTGCAGCACAAGATAATCAATGGTGATTTAAAAAAAAAGTCTAGTCCAAAACGCATGAACCCCAATAAAGAGATTGGTTCTATGGGTGATGCTCTGGGTGATATAAAACTTTAAGCATTTACAAGACGGAGTAAAGATGAACGAGTATCAAGTGATTGCCAGGAAATGGAGACCGCAGCGCTTTAGCGATGTGGTCGGGCAGGAGCATATAATAAAGACTCTGAAAAATGCTATCCGCCAACAGCGCACGGCACACGCTTATTTATTTGTTGGTCCGCGCGGTATCGGAAAAACCACTACAGCGCGTATTTTCGCTAAAGCTTTGAACTGCGAAGCTCCCGAAGACGGCGAACCTTGCTGCAAATGTCAATCCTGTGTCAGCATCGCTAATGAGAACAACATTGACGTTATTGAAATTGATGCCGCCAGCCAGAATTCTGTTGAAAACATTCGCGATCTGCGCGATGAAGTTCTGCACATGCCGATCAGCTGCCGCTATAAGATCTACATTATTGACGAAGTTCACATGTTAAGCAAAAGTGCCTGGAATGCTTTACTCAAAACCGTTGAAGAGCCTCCGGCGCACGTTAAATTTATTTTTGCGACTACTGAAGTCCACATGGTTCTGGCGACAATTATTTCCCGTTGTCAGCGTTTTGATTTGAAACCGATTTCAAGCACTTTGATTTCCACACGGCTTACGGAAATAGCCGCCGCGGAAAATGTCACAATATCCCCTGAAGCAATCAGTGCGATTGCCCGCGCCGCGGACGGAGGAATGCGCGACGCGCAGTCTTTACTTGATCAAATGATTGCTTTTTTCAGCGGTGATGAAAAAGAAATCAGCGAGGAACAAGTCCTGTCATTGTTCGGTCTAACCGGCTCAACTGACCTGATTAAAATAATAAGCTCGATGTTCAGCAATGATCGCGGCGGAGTCGTCGCGGCTATTCACACTCTCGCGGTGAAAGGCAAAAATCTTGAAACTCTTTTCAGTGACATTCTCAATTATCTCCGGGGTGTACAACTTTGTCATCTTTTGAGCAATCCCGAAGCTATCCTCGAAAGCGATGCGGATAGCATTAAACGTTTCCGTGAACTCGGCGCGAATATAAATTCTGATATAATTCAAATTTTGATGGAAAATCTTTCCTCTGTAGGAAGAATTCTCCATGATGCGATAAATAAACAAGTATTCCTCGAAACTATTATTCTCAAAGCAATGCGAGTCGCGCATTCTGTAAAAATAGCTGATTTGATTGCCCGCATGAATTATTTACGCAAAGCCGGTGATTTAGAATTTTTAAACAAAATTCCGACAGATGTTCCAACCCCGGCGAAAACTATTGTCGAGGTGGTGGAAGTTCCAATAGTAGAGCCAAAACCGGAATTAGCACCTGAATCTGAACCAAAGCCTGAGTCGGAACCTGTTCCTTCTCCTGCACCTGAACCTGACCATGTCCAAGAACCTGTTCCGCCCGAGCCGGAGTTAAAACTTGACATCAAGCCGGAAGCTGAACTTGCTAAAGATGAATTAAGTCCAAACAGCTTGTGGCAGCAGATAGTTAAATCTATTAAATCAGATAGTCTTATTGATCCAACGATTGTGCATTACATGAATGAAGCTAATCCTAAAGACTTTGAAAATTCAATGCTGACAGTCGTGTTTTATGAGGAATTTGATCCCGCCCATTATAGCGCGGTGCAAAATATTCTACCAGCTATTCACAAAGCTATACAGAATATTACCGGAGACTGGGCGGCAACTGTTGATCTAATCCACAAGAAAGGCGTCAGAGCTATACATAAGAAAGTTGAAAAAGAAATTCCTGAGCCGGAACCGGAAGAACTGGCTCTCGCACCGGAAAAGAAAGAAGAACCGCCACTTGTTGACCCCGCTGATCGTGTCAACAGTATTTTAGGCGACAAGGAAGTTGTCGATAAAATAAAGGAAAAAGAAATAGTAAACGCCTCATTAGATTTATTTGGCGGTACTATTGTAGATATTCATGGTTAATAAACAGAACTCAGAATAAAGGAATTAAATATGTTTGGAAATTTAGGTGAAATGGCCGGCCTTATGAAAAAGGCAAAAGATATGAAAG
>JAHOYW010000112.1 GCA_019038735.1 Victivallales bacterium
ATATTGGACCTTATATTATGCGGGTTGAAACCGCGGCGGTTTGCGGTGTGAATTTACTTAATTTTTGTAACAAGGACATAAGCTTTTGAAAACATTGATTCATATATTTATAATTACAATTTTATTTTCGGTCATAACTGCTTGCGGTCTAAAAAGTGGTGATGAGAGCTCACACCCATTATTTAGACGAGCATTAAAAGCTCAAAAAAATAATGAATTTAAACAGGCAATAAAATACTTCACTCGTTACCTTTCACTAAAACCTGATTCATCAAAGGCACATTTACGTTTAGCATCTATTTATGACGAAAATCTAGATAAATCGCTCCATGCGGTTTATCATTATAAGCGTTTTTTGGAGTTAACTCCAAATTCATCTGAAGCTGCTAATGTCCGAAAATGGCATGATGCGGCACTAAGAAAGTTTTATTATAAAACTCGCCTAGAATACAATGACCCGGAAGATGTCGGTTCCTTACAAAATAATTTGTTTATGACCGAAGAAGAACTTAAAAAATGCAAAATAAAGTTAATAAAACTAGAATCAACCAAGAAAAAGCTTATTCAATATGCTCGGAAAACACGTAATGAGGCAAAGATATTAAAAATTAAATTAAGCAGTTTAGAAGCTGTTCATCAGAAAACACTTGATGAACTCAAAGAAAAATCCGCTCCCGAAGAAAACAAGAAAGAGGAAAAGAAAGAAGAGGAAAAAATTATTAAAGCGGAGCCTAAGCCGGAATCAAAACCTGAAATAAAGAAAGAAGAGAAAGTCAAACCGGTGCTGGTAATTCCGAAAGCTACAGCTACGGCGCCAGCATTTATTATAAAAAAAACTGATCAAGAAGAAAATATTAAAAATAAAGAAGAAGAGAAAGAAAAAATTAATCCAAAAATCCGTATTTATACGGTAAAAAGAGGTGATTCTCTAAGTAGTATATCACGACAATTTTATGGAACTCCAAAATATTATAAGCTTATTTTTGAGGCAAACCAAGCTACTCTTCCATCTGAAAAAAAGTTGCGTCCAGGTCAAGTTTTAAAAATACCTCCACTACAGGCTTTACATTTATGAGTTTTAAAAGTATTGTAATATAACAAAGTACAATAATTGACACAGAAAAATGGAGAAATATTTATGAAAAAAAAATTACTACAAGTATTTTATATCTCATCAATCACAGGAATATTGATGTTCTTGCTCTCTGGATGTCTGGGCTTGGGAGAGAAGCCTTATATTGCCGCCAAATACTATGATTTAACCAGCCCGACTCAGATAATATTGAGAAATACACAAGTTAAATTTCTTCCATTGGACTCAACAGAGCCGACTAAATTTAAAATGGTTTACCATGATGCCAATGGACGGATGCTTGTAGATGATTATAATAAATGGATACAAACTCCAGCTTTAATGCTAACTCGTTATCTGCAAAGCACATTTAAACAAAGCGGTATCACTTCAGACAAATGCGAACTGATTGTTGCCGGCAGCATTTTCATGTTTAGAATTGATTTACAGAAAGATACAGCCTCACTGGGTGTAAATTATGTCATTAAAACCTGTTTTGATGATACTGAAAAAGCAGTCTTTAAAAATTCAGCTGTCTTTCGTCACAAATTCGAAAAACAAACTCCAGGGAATTTTGTTAAAGCTATGAGCAAATGTGCCGGCGATCTAATTAAAACTATTCAAAAAGATATTGAAAAACTAAAAGAGCAGCAACTGACTAAAACTAAGAAATAAAATTGAACAATCAATCTAATCATCATGTTTTGCTGAGCGCGGAAGATATCAGCAAACGAATTATCAAACTTGGAGCTAGTATTACAGCACATTATAAGGACGAAGCTGTAACTGTTTTAGCTCTAACTAACGGAGCATTGATTTTTGCGGCGGATATAATCCGTCAAATAAAATGTCCAGTCCGACTGGATACTCTCGCGATTGCTTCTTATAGCGGACGTGAAAGTTCCGGAGAATTGAATTTACGTTCCAAACCAAAATTAAATGTTTCAGACCAGCATATTCTGGTTCTGGATGATATTTTAGATACGGGTTTAACTTTAAACGCTGTAAAAGACTGGTTACTGGAGGAAAACGCGGCATCAATAAACATTTGTGTATTGCTGGACAAGCAAGTTTCCCAACGTAAAGCGGATATTTCTGCAAACTGGTCCGGATTTAAAATTCCAGATGTTTTTGTTTATGGTTACGGTTTGGATAAAGATGAATTTGAACGCAATTTGCCATTTATAGCACAAATATAGTTGTAAATTGCAAAAAACTTAAAAACTTAGAATGAGGAGTAATTAGTAATGAAATTAACCCAACTCGAATCAACAGACAAAATCACAAATCTTTTATTATCCGGCTCGCTTGATATAACAGGCGTACGGGATATTGAAATGGATTTCTCAATATTAGTTTCCGGAGAACAAGATGTAGTGATAGATTTATCAGGACTTACTTTTATTGCATCGCTTGGCATGAGAATGTTGCTTAGTGCCGCTAAAAAGCTTGATACTGAAGGAAATAAAATGGTTTTCCATTCAGTTCCACCTTTAGTTGAAACAGCCTTGAATACCGCTGGTCTAGAAACAATTATGCCAATAGTTAAAGATGAATCCGGTGCTCTTAGTTTATTAGAATCCCAAGGATAATTTTCGAACAGTTATGGCTAGCTATCATACATTCAAAATTAAAAATACTTATACTGAAATAGAATTGCTATGTATAAAGATTAATGATCTTGCGCAAGGCAACAATTTTTCTGAGCAGCTCGTTTTTTGTTTGAATGTCTGCCTAGAGGAAATGCTCACAAATATAATCAAGTATAGCTATGATGATGGAGATGAGCATGAAATAGAAATACGTCTTGAGATAGCTAACGAAATTATAACTTTAACAATAATTGACGAAGGTCATGAATTCAATCCACTGGAAGTTGAAATTCCTGATATAAAAAGCGACATAAAACACCGGCAGGTCGGCGGAATAGGTATATTCCTGACCTGCAAAATGGCAAATAAAGTTACATATACTAGAAAAGACAATAAAAATATCCTCAAAATTGTATTAACCCCTCATGTAGTTATTCTATAAGAAAAATTTACTGTAGTACTTGAAAAAAATTACAGCAAAAGAATGTGAAAAATAATGAAAGAAAAATTGAAAGTTTTGTTTCTTTGTACTGGAAATTCATGCCGCAGTCAAATGGCGGAAGGCTGGACCCATCATTTGAAAGGCGATTTGATAGAAGCATATTCGGCTGGCATCGAGACGCATGGACTAAACCCGAACGCGGTAAAAGTAATGGCAGAAGCCGGAGTTAATATTTCTGAACAAAAATCTCAGCACATTGATGAATTTAAAGATATAAAGCTTGATATTATCGTCACCGTCTGCGGACACGCCCATGAAAACTGTCCTTTCTTCCCTGCCAGCTGCAAAGTTATTCATATCGGATTCGGTGATCCCCCAAAAATGGCAGAGGAATTTAGCGATATTGAAGCGCAACTTGACTGTTACCGCAAAGTCCGTGATGAGATTAAAAAATTTGTAGAAACTATGCCGCAATCGCTTAACAAAGAAGAAAAAAATGACTAATGAACGAAAAATGAAAAGTATTTTTGAACACTATCTTACAATATGGGTAGCACTATGTATAATCGGCGGAATCGCGCTCGGGAAACTTATGCCGGAATTAGCGGAAAAACTTGATGGAATGTCAATTTTTATCAATGGAGCACCAGTGGTTTCCATACCTATTGCGCTGTGTTTATTTCTCATGATGTATCCCATTATGGTCAAAATTGACTTCAGTTCAGTTATCAAGGCCGGAAAAAGCGGCAAGCCTGTATTCTTAACTCTATTTATCAACTGGTGTGTTAAACCATTCACTATGTATGCCATCGCTTTTCTCTTTCTCGGGGTTCTGTTCAGAGGCTTCATTGGCGCGGAAGCAGTTGATATTGTCAAAGTCCCCTTTGGGTTGGACTTAGCAGTCGGAGATATACACGGCTCTGGAACTGTCATCTTGCACAATGGTATTAAGATGCTTCAAATTCCACTTTGGAGAAGTTATCTCGCCGGCTGTATCCTGCTC
>JAHOYW010000279.1 GCA_019038735.1 Victivallales bacterium
GTTTAATATGTCGAAACATTATTTTCAACGTATTCACGAACAAACTGAAACTCGTTTATGGATTAATAATCCAAATAGTGAGGAAATGCAAAAAGCAATTGCTGCTGGAGCGGTAAGCTGTACAAGCAACCCTGCTTATGGAGCTAAGCTTTTGCAAAGTGATCCGGAATATATGAATCAAGTTATTGATGAGGTTATTTTGGAAGAGGGTGATTGTGAAAAAGCGGCACCGATTGTGTATCAACGCATAGTTGCAAGAGCTATTGATGTATTTATGCCACTCTACAAAAAAAGTAATGGAAAAATGGGCTTCGTGACTATTCAGGACGATCCTCGTAACGACGAAGATGTAGACGCGACAATTAAAAGCGTTTTAGACAATCATGAAAAATTGGGTAAAAATTATATGGCGAAAATCCCAGTTATTCCAGGCGGCTTGGAAGCTTTGGAGTTATGTGTAGAAAAAAATATCCCGATTTGTGCAACTGAAGTATTTTCAATTGCACAGGCAATACGCATGTGTGAAATTTACCAAGCAGCAGCGAAAAAAACTGGTAATCATCCACCAATGTACTTAACACATATAGCAGGAATTTTCGATGAATATCTCCAAAAAGTTGTTGCACGTGAAGGAATTGATATTTCTCCTGAAATTCTTGGACAGGCTGGTTGCATAGTTGCACGCAAACAGTATCGTATAATGAAAGAACGTGGCTATGAAGCAATTATGCTTGGAGGTGGTGCACGGGAACTGAAACATTTCACTGGCATTGTTGGCGGAGATGCTCATGTTACTATTAATTGGAGTACGGCAGCAGAACTTATTGAAGAAGATATGCCACTAGAATCAAAGATTGATCTTGAAGCTCCGACGGAAGTAGTAGAAGAATTATTAGCGAAACTTCCAGACTTTAAAAAGGCATACGAAGAAGATGGCTTGAGTGTTGATGAGTTTGCACAGTATGGCCCTGTACAACTTTTCAGAAATAGTTTTTTGAATGGCTGGTACACGCTTCTTGCCGCAATATGTAAACGTAAAAATTTACATGCATTATAGGAACCAAAAAGCATAATGCTCAATAATTTAAAATTCTGTGTAAATTTGACAATGCTATTTCAAGAAGTTCCATTTCTTGAACGTTTTGAGCAAGCGGCAAAAGCTGGATTTACAGATGTTGAATTTCTATTTCCATACACTGAGGGGGTCGAAAATATTCATTCAAGAATCACAGATTTTGGGCTGAATATTGTCTTATTCGATGTGCCGCCTGGAGATATGCAATCAGGTGAATTCGGAACCCTCTGTCTTCCACACAGAAAAGAGTATTTTCGTAGTAGTTTTGATCTCGCTCTAAATGCACTTGAACGTTTAAATTGTAAAAACTTGAATGTTCTTTTTGGGAATAAGATGTCTCAATTTTCAGTTGAAACGCAAATGGATTGTGCGATTGAAAACCTGCAATGGGCCTTGCCTTTGGCGGAACAAGCAGGAATAACTCTTTTGCTTGAACCGCTAAGTAAAGTAGTTGCTCCCAACTGCATGTTGCAAGATACTAAAACGGCTATGAAAATTATTGAAACCTTGAATCATTCATCCTTGAAGTTGCAATATGATTTTTTTCATGCACAACTCAATGAAGGTAATTTGATTAATACTTTGACTGCTAATTTTTCAAGTATTGGTCATATTCAGATTGCCGATGCACCTGATCGCCACGAACCTGGTACTGGTGAGATTAACTATAAAAATATTTTAAAGAAACTTAAAGAATTAAATTATAATGAATTTATAGGCTTAGAATATACTCCAAGCACTACTTCATTAAAATCATTTACATGGTTACAAAATTAACTAACAAAGGAAAATTACTATGTCGTATCAATTTATCCCAGGAAAAATTTATCGCATGCCTACTCATTTCGGACCAGCTCCAGGACCTCGTCAGAGATTCAACGGCGAACGTTATGATGTAAAAAGCGACCCTAAAGGCAGAGAATTTACGGTAAGTTTTTTAACTAACAAAGAACAACTAGAAGCAATGTGCCCTCCTGGATTTGAACCAATTGGAGAACCCGTTGTCACGGTTAATGCAATGTACCTGAAAGAAGTAGAATGGTTGGCTGGTTATGGTTATAATCTACTTGGCGTAAGTTTTCCTGCAAGATTTGATGGCAAAGAAGATCATCTAACTGGTGATTTACTCTTAGTTTTATGGGAAAACGTTGCTGATCCTATGCATATTGGACGCGAAGAAATAGGTTATGCTAAACTTTATTGTGACCTTCCTGAACCTAGAATATGTAATGGCACAATTCATTGTACCGCAAGCTGGAAGGGATTTAGATTTTTTGATTTAAAACTTAATAACATGGTTCAACTTTCTGATGAAGAACTAAAGGCTTCTCAAGTTGCTCCAAGCAATGACGGCGTGTTTCATTATAAGTACATACCTAAAACTGAAGCATGGGGCGAAGCCGATGCATCTTATCCAGTTATGACTCCAGCGGCTTGGCCCAACAAAATAGTTGAGAAAAAATGGACTGGCGATGGCACGATTAAATTTAATCATGCTGAGTGGGAAGATTTGCCAACTCAGTGCCACGTAGTTAATGGACTGGCTGATCTGGAAATCAAAGAAATCCGCAGTGCTACTGCAATCCAAACCATAGGTGGTAAAGACCTCTACGATCAAAGAATACTTCGATAACTATAAGGAATATTTAAAAATGAATAAAATGGCAAGGACAGCAGTTGGTTCTTGGGTTTATACCCCTCAAGATTATCCAATTACATTTGATTTTTTAAAGCGTGCTAATGGTATCGGTCTTTCTCTCGAAAAATTAATTACGCATAAGTTTCCGTTGGAAAAAATCACTGAGGCGCTTGAAGTCAATGTACAAATGAAGGATATTAAAATTGCCATCATAAATAATAATTAAAAAGGCTTACAAATATCTGGAGGTAGTTATGAACATTAATAATAAAATTAGAAAAGCTCTGTTAAATTGTGAAATTACTATAGGTTCATGGATTCAGACAGGCCCCTATCCAGCAATTGCGGAAATTTTAGCCAACGCCGGATATGATTGGCTTGGAATTGATTGTGAACATTCCGACATTGATGTCGAAGGCTTTACCACGCTGGCACGAGCAATGCATGGCCGCGGAGCTGTCCCGTTTGCTCGGGTTCGCGAAAATGACACCTTGGCAATTCGACAAATGCTTGATGCTGGTGCTCAGGGAATAATCGTTCCGCTAGTCAACACCGCCGCAGAGGCAAAAAAAGCGGTTGCCGCTGCCAAATATCCTCCTCAGGGTATACGTGGTTTTTGTTTTTCTCGCATGAACAATTATGGTATGAATTTTGATGACTATGCTGCTAAAGCCAATGACAACACAGCAGTAGTGGTGATGATTGAATCGAAGCAGGCAGTGGAAAATATTGACTCTATTTTAGAAGTTGAAGGTGTCGACGGAGTTTTTATCGGTCCTTACGATATGAGTGGATCCTATGGACTAACTGGTCAGACTGATCATCCAGTCATTAAGGAAGCATGTTGTAGTATAGTTGATGCCTGTGCTCAACACGGTAAAGCTGCTGGCTTGCATCTAGTTTATCCGACCCCGGAAGCCATAGCTAAAACCATTAACGACGGTTTTACTTTCATTGCGTTAGGAGTTGACTCAGTGTTTCTGAATCAAGCATCCCACACGGCATTGGAAAGTGCTAGACAAACTGTAGCTGGAATTAATAAAAAATAGGAGAAAAAATGTTTAGAAAAAATGTTAATTTGAAAAAGAGAAGGATGCTAGTTGTTTATTTGTTTCTATCGTTATTTTTTGTATTATATGGATTAAAAGGAAATGATATGTGTAAAGACAAAACAAAACCCAAAGTCATACTTATTGGAGATTCAATTCGTATGGGATATCAAAGCACGGTAAAAAGAAAACTAAAAGATATAGCGACAGTAATATCCCCTAAAAAAAATTGTCGCCATTCAAGGAATATAATCGAAAATCATTTAGAGTGGATTATTAAAGAAAAGCCAGAACTTGTTCATATTAATGCTGGCCTTCATGAGTTATAC
>JAHOYW010000067.1 GCA_019038735.1 Victivallales bacterium
AGCTTATACTCATACTACAATTAATTCTGAAATGCGCCAGATGATATTTCCACTTGTAGAAAAAATATCTCCAGATACGGCAGAAGCTTTGATGAATATAGTCAATAGCCCTGATATGTTTGATACCGATTTATAATCATTTGAATATCCAATATCCAAACAGGAAAACGAAAAATATTAAATTTTTGGAGGGCGAGACTCTGTCGAGCCGTAAACGTTGAACGTTTTTCGGCTCGTGAGGACACTCGCCCTCCAGAAAACACATCATGTGGCGAGATATGCAAATCGCTCACGCTCATTGCTTCGCAAAGTGGATATTCAACTATTTTTTCCAGAAGGTCGGGAGTAATACTACTAAAACAGTATAAACTTCGAGACGTCCGAGCAACATCGCCAGAGAAAGAATCAATTTTGCGGAAGGCTGCAGCCAGGCGTAAGTGCAAGTCGCGCCAACTTTGCTGAGACCCGGCCCGATATTTCCTAATGAGGCAATCGCCGCGGATGAAGCACTTTCGTAGTCCATACCGGGATACAATGATAAAATCAATGAAAAAATCACGAACAATGATACGAACAGAAAAAAGAAAGTTAAAACTTTATGCAGAGTTTCGCTTCCAAGTCTAGTTTTATTGAGATGAACATTGGACATTTCGCGCGGAAAAAGACAGCGTCTTACCTGTGCTACGCCATATTTGAGCAAGAGAAGGAAACGTGATACTTTCATACCGCCGCCGGTTGAACCTCCACAACCACCGATAAACATCAGGATTACCAGCAAAAGACAGGCATAAACCGGCCATATCGCGAAATTGGCAGTACAGAATCCGGTAGTAGTTAAAATCGACACCACTTGAAATGCGGAATAACGAATTGCCTCAGAAAAACTCGGAGCTATTTCAAGACCAGTCGTACTGACAATCGGCTCTTGAGCAAACATCAAAACAGCGGTAATAGTAGCAGTCGCAATCATGCTAATATACAAATACCACCTGAATTCTTCATCTTTAAAGTGAAACAGCGGTTTACCACGCAAAGCCCGGTAATGCAGTACAAAGTTACTACCGGCAAGGAACATGAAAAATATTATGACCCAATCAACATAAACGCTATTGTAAAAACCGACACTTGACTGTTGAGTAGAAAATCCACCGGTAGCCATGGTTCCGCAGCTATGACACCAAGCGTCAAACAATGACATTTCACGCCACAAGAGCAGGGTTTCCGCCACTGTCAAAAGCACATATACACCCCAGAGTATCTTAGCTGAATTAGCAATTCTCGGAGTTAATTGGTCGGAAGTCGGACCCGGCACTTCAGCATTGTATAGTTCCTGTCCGCCAGAACCGAGAAAAGGAACGATTGCCAGCGATAATACCACAATCCCCATACCACCGAGCCAATGAGTCAAACTACGCCAGTAAAGCAGTCCTTTGGGCAAATCAGCAATACCTTCTTTTAAGGTCGTGCCATTACTTAATAATAATGTACTGTCAAGGACACTGGCTCCAGTAGTGGTGAAGCCGGACATGGTTTCAAAAAATGCGTCATACCAGAAAAGATCGCTAACAATAATAAACGGCAATGCTCCAAAAATCGCGGCGGCTGTCCAGCCGAAAGTGACTATGCCGAAGCCTTCGCGTTTTCCTAAAGTGTATTTTTTAGTTTTGCTGAGGAAAAACATAATTGTACCGATCACAATCGGGATACAAGCTGAGATAGTCAGCAGAGCAATAACTGATTTAGAGTCGCCCATCATCCACGCTACGGGAACAGCAGTCAGGATAGCCAATCCGATAACAACGGTAAGAGCTGCGACAACATTTATAACATGACGGATATTCATAAGTTTATGTTCGGCGGTGGGTTATTTAAAGAGTTCCGCGAGTTTTTTCTCTGTTTCCTGTGTAGTAATAGCGGTAACCAGATCCCCTGCCCTGAGCGGCAGTTCTCCATAAGGCGTCAACACTCTGTTGTCTCTAAAAACTAGCGACAAAACTGTTGAGCTCGGAAATTTACACTGATCAATCTGTTTATTGCAGACTGCGGAGTTTTCTTTTACTTCAAATTCAGAAACCACCGCTTCCGCTCTGTTTAAAATAGCGCTGGTATGCAGTTGATTAACTTCTGAGATATGTCTGAGAATCGAATTTCCAGCTACGACCCAGCGACTAAAACCACAGTCGATAAAGTCCATTGCCCGAACGAGATCCGCATATTCTTCCTTATTGGTCAAAACAATTGTCTTTTTTGCTCCCATACGTTTAGCCAGGATACAGCTAAGAATATTATTTTCATCCTTAGCTCCGACCGCGACAAAAACATCACAATTGGAAACTCCGGCTTCATTTAAAACGTCGCTCTCGCTTGGGTCTCCGTTAATGACCATCATCTGCGTATTGATTTTATTCATAATGTTTTCAGCCAAACCATGATCTTTTTCAATCAAACGTATATCAAAACCCTGTTTTGAAAGTTCAAGTGCCAGTTGCGAGCCAGTTGTAGAACCGCCGACAATAATTATACGGCTGATTTTTTTCTTATGCGGATATGCCCATTTAACCATAGCGTCAACTTTAGAACGCAGACCAGCGAGGTAAATTTCATCGCCCGCTTGAATTATAGTGTCTCCGCGCGGTGCCATTAGCTCTCCATTGCGGATAACTGCCGCAAAACGTACCGAACGAATCAGTTCAGGCTCAGGAAACTCAATAAGTTTAATATTGTTCAGCGGAGAATCCTTAACCACAGTAAAGGCGGCGATCAGGGCTTCCGGCACGCTGAAAGTAATTTTTTCGAGAGTTGCAATATTATCCATAACATCGACTATTTTGTGAACACATTCTTCCTGTGGAACGACAACGTAATTAATCCCGGAGTTCATAGGCTGAAAATCTCCTTCGCTATCAAAATATTCCAAAGTAGTCAAGCGGCAAATTATATTGGGTACACCCATGTGTCGGGCAATCCGGCAAGCATGAATATTACTGGTATCATCGCTGCCGACAGCGATAAACATATTTACTTTATCAATGCCTGCTTCTTGCAAAGTAGCATAGCTCGCGCCATTGCCGACAACAGTCATTATATCAAGCTTATCACGAAGCCTGTCCAAGGTCTTTGAGGATGTATCAATAACCACAACATCGTGCTTATCTTTGCAGAAAGTTACTGCTAGGAACTTTCCAAGTGTTCCACCGCCAACTATAGCTGTTTTCATAATTTCTTAAATCCGTGAATAGATTTCATTAGACAATCAGCAGGCAATATAACTCAAGTCTCCTCAAGTTTCAAGTTTCCGCAAGCTAATATTAAACTTGCGAAATATCCCGGGATAAAATTTTATGGACTAAAAGACCGACGGAGATAGCGACAATAGCCGGAAGCGCAGTGGCTAAAAATAAAGAAATATTTACCAGTTTAGGAACAATACCGGGGTCTAATTTTTCAAGCCAATCTCCCACTAAAAGTTTCTGAGCCAAAACATAAATGTAAACAAAACCAACTGATGCAGTAACAAAAACAGTAAGAACCGCTGAACGACGCGCTATCCGGCGGGAACGCCTTTCCGCCAAAGACAACCAGACATAATCCCGCAGAATAGTAAAACTTAAGGCAGCTACGAGAGCAAGCCCGCCAATTATGCCGAGAATACTGAAAATAAGTATCAACTTGGTTCCATGCAATTCGGCAAGCCGAGGGAACAACATACTGGAATTAACTGCGGAAAAACCGGTAACCGCAAAAAGATTAAAAACTACAATAACAGTAAGACACACAATAATAACAGTAGTATAAGTAGCTACTTTTTCAACTTGACGGCTTTTAACTTTTCCATTAATACACCAGTTGACAAAATGTTCACAGTTGTTACTGGGCAAATCATAGTTTGCCTCTCCAAGCCGTTGCTCAGCTCGTTTTATGGATTCCAACAAAGTATATTTACGAGTTTTGTGCGGCTGTACAACAATTTTACAGCCCTGACTAAAATCATGAAAAGAATCACGAATAACCGGAGCTCCAGTAGCAGCATCGGAAAAACCGGCATAATGAAGTACTCCGCCCTGATC
>JAHOYW010000082.1 GCA_019038735.1 Victivallales bacterium
CGCTGGTATTGGTCCTGAAATTGCGGTCAAAGCCGCCGCTGATAAAGAACTGTGCCGTCTGGCTGATATAATTCTCTATGGCTGCCCGGATATTATAAATGAAGCGGCAAAGCGTTTTGTGCCTAATGTTAAGTTAAATGTACATGAAACGGGAGATTTACAGTTCAGTGAAGTACCGATAGCTAATACTGACGCGGCTTGTGGACTTGCCGCTCATAACGCGGTCATTATGGCGACTCGTGACGCTATCGATGGAAAAATTGACGCGATTGTAACCGCTCCGATGAATAAAGCGTCTGTTAATTTAGCCGGTATTCCATTTACCGGACATACTGAATTAATCGCGGAACTTTGTGAATGTGATAATTTTGCGATGATGCAGTCCGACGGTGATTTACGAGTGGCATTTGTTACTACACATATTCCTCTAAGTGAGGTTGCCTCAGCTATCACTCGGGAACGTATTGTCGAAGTCGCTCGTTTACTTGAGAATGCTATAAAAACAGAAGGTATCAAACATCCAAAACTCGCTGCTGCCGCGATCAATCCACATGCTGGAGAAAACGGATACATGGGAACCCGCGATGAAGAAGTCGTTAAACCGGCTTTAGAAGAATTACGTTCCGGCGGCATGTTGATTGACGGTCCTTTCCCGCCGGACACACTGTTTATTAAAAGTACCCGCACAGCTTATGACGGAATTTTGTCGATGTATCATGATCAGGGACATATTCCATTCAAAATGCTTGCTTTTGACCGTGGAGTAAATTCAACTCTTGGTCTGCCGATTATTCGCACCAGTGTCGATCATGGAACAGCTTTTGAAATAGCCTGGCAGGGAGTCGCTGACACCGGCAGCTTATTCGCGGCGATAAAACTGGCGATTACCCGCGCCACAAATGGATAGCAATGAATATACTGAAATTTAAAATTATTTTATCTACTTTTACCGGAATATTTTTATATATTTCCCATATGATGATTTACCGGGAAATAACTGCTGACAGCGACTTCCCTTTTTTCTCCGCGCTATTCTTTTTGTTATTTTTATCATTATGGACTGGTATCGGGATATTGTTGTCTCCCTTTAAAGCTGCCAAAAAGCCTCGTTTCCTGTTTCCTCTGCTTTGTATCGCTCCGGCAAGTTTATTGAGTTTGATTGTACTCCAATTACTGACAGCTTGCTATCCTGTCCAAAATTACACTAATTTGGCTCTTGTCGCACTGGCAGGCTGTTTCCCGTCGGGGATAACATTCGGGGTAATACTGGTTTCAGCAAAACACTCTGTTTCTCCGCATCTGCAAAAGTATGTCGCGTTTTCTGCGGCAATGGGATATTTATCGACCGGATTTATTTTGTATCCTCTGGAACTATTTAATGTACTGTCGCATCCTGCCGCATATATGCTTATAGGAAACAGTCTTGTTGTGCTTGTCGCAGTGGCGGTTTTAAGCTTCAAACAGGCACGTTCAATAAGGTACTGGTTCATGGTTTTCGCTATTATTATAATGGCACTGAACTTTTCACTCTGGCAACTGGAAAAATATACGAATAAAGTTTTTTTCACCATGCGCTACCCTGCATGGCAACTGGAAAAATCATATTTAACTCATTTCGGCAGAATTACTTTACTTAAACAAGAAAAATTAAATCGTTTGATGCTACTTAAGAATACACAAATTCAACAAATTATCCCGGACGATTATCAATTATACAAAACAACTATAATCCCATTCAGCCTACAGCCAAATAAAGCAAAACTGCGCGTCCTCGCTATCGGCTCGTCATTTTCATTTATTCCTACAATGCTTGGCTCCCTGCCCTATGTCAGGCATGTTACTATGCTTGCCGGCGGCAGAAGCTCTTTACCATTAAATATCCTTCGTCTTTTACCGCCGCAATCCGACAAAGTAAGCATGCTGGATATTGGAGCAAATGAATACCTGAGAAACAGCAGTAGGAAGTTTGACCTGATTATCTGGCTTTCACCCAATCAGGAATATTTAAATTTTGACTCAATAATAAAGCTTTGTGCTTCAAGAATGCGCAAAGATGGAGTTATAGCTATTCCCGGCAGCTTGCTGGCAGTAAATAATGCTCAAAGCATTTGTACCGCGACATTCGAGAATAAGATTTCTATTCCTGGAAAATCTCTGGTTTATGCCTTCAGTAATGCGCCCTTGACTTCAGATTTAAAGATTCTGGAAAAACGTCTGGACAGATTGGATGACAGAGAAACTAAATTGTTTCATCCCGGAACTTTCTCTATTATTTATTCTATCCCAAAGAAAACTTCTCTCACTGCCATACCCTCGAATAAAAGAGCTATTGAAAATCTTTTGCTAAAATCTTTCAACTCTCTAAAGATTAATCTAAAAACCATATTAATAATACTTGCTGTATCCTTCGTCTATTTTATTGGAAGATTCTTTGTCTTGCGCCGCAAAAAACTACATGCGGCGGCAGGCATTTTTGAAAACGGTTTATGTTTAATGTTGCTGATGATGATTTTAACGACTTTATATGCACAACGGGAAGGAGCTTTTTATTATAATTTTGGGGTAATTTTAGCTGTCGTCAGCGGAGCTCCAGCGGGCATAGCTTTAAGTCAATTTAAATTGCGGCGCTTAGCTGTAGTCATGTCGATTATTGTTATCTTCTTGAGCTCACTGCAGTTTTGGGAATATCATTCTTATTTCATCCCGGCTATCGCTTATATAAGTTTTTTGTCCGGCGGAGTAATTATCGCTAAGATATTCAAACAGAACTCGGATGCTGACATGAAATTATTGCCTGTTCATTTTCTGGCATCTGCTCTTGGTGTCGCTCTAATGTTTGCTCTCTTGATTATGCATTTTAATCTTTTCAGCAGTCTTCTCATAGTTCTATTATTCAGGATTCCATTGATTTTTTCAAAAATGGCTCTTTCAGGAGATAAATAATGCTCAAAATATCTATATTCTATATATCTATTATATGCTCAGTAATCTATGCTCAAGCTCCACCACCATACAAACTGAAAAAGCCTGAAGGACCACAGGTTGATTCAATTTTGGCTTCGGTCAACGGTGAACCAATCAGTTTGACAGACGTGATCTATGAAAGTTCATACAATGAAGCGCGTTTGTATGCCGTTTATTCCAGCAAAAATATTTTCAATGAGATACAGAAATTACGCAAAAAAATCCTTGATGACATAATTGACCGGAAGTTGATTTTGCTTGAATACAAAGCCACAATGCCATTCCAAGTACCACGTCAATATGTTGAAAATCTAATTGACGAACTCGCCATGAACTTCGGCTGTTCAAATCGTTCTGAACTACGGGAAAAAGCCAAAGATGCGGGAACCAGCATTGAGGAATTACGCAAAAAAGCCCGAACCAAGGTAATTACCCAAATAATGATTTCAAGTTACATCTATACAGTCGTCAATCTTACGCCCCGAGAGATTCATGAATATTATGAAAAAAATGTAAAAATCTTTTCTACTGATTCGCAAGTACGTTTGCAATTACTGCTTATCGGACAAAAACATAAGGATCACCAGCGAATAAAACAAGAACTTCAGGAAGCTTTTAAGAAAGCAGACAAAAAGATTTTCACCGGAATGGTGAGACTATATTCCAGCGGTCCCGGCGCCATGCGCGGCGGCGACCTCGGCTGGATTGAATGCTCAGAGCTTAGAGCTGAATTCGCGACGGAAACCAAAGACAAAAAAATCGGGGAAATTATTGGTCCAATAGAAACTGATGAAGGTACATATTTTATCAGGATAAATGATAGAAAAAAAGCAACAAAAGCAGATTTTATTAAAATGCTCCCTCAAATAAAACAAAAAATAGAAGCCAAACGCAGAAAAAAAGCTTACGACGCATATATAGCAAAACTTAGAAAAAAATCAATCATAAGATATTTCTTTTAATACCGGTTTGCAATCTAAAGGCTAGTAAACAACCAATCAATTTGACTGTATAAAAAAAATCTCAACTATCGAATTTCACTTGGAGATGGTGTGTAAAATGTCAAGCAAAAACTATCAAGTTTTTTGAAAATTTT
>JAHOYW010000010.1 GCA_019038735.1 Victivallales bacterium
TTTGTAATCTGCATATAATCAATTACTATATTGATGTTAATATTTATCTTAAAAATCAGATACTATGGAGCGCATAATAAATGAGCTTGAATAGTTAAGATTTTTTGTCTAAAACATACGTAAAATCTAATTTGGGGCTATTGATGGCTAAAATTTTTCTTACAGGAATAACCGGTTTGGTAGGAAGTTCTTTCGTTACAGCTTTATTGAAAGAACGTAATGATGTTGAAATTGTTGCCTTAACCAGAGCGAGTACAGTGAAAACTGCTGCTGAACGTGTCGATGACGTGATACATGAACAATGTGAACTTGATGGTTATCCGGAACTTTCTGATAAAATCATGAGTTCAATCTCAGTCGTTGCCGGTGATGTTGCGGAAATGGATCCAAAAGCTATTTCTGAAATGCCGGAGCTTGCTGGTGTTGATACAGTTTTCCATTGTGCGGCGGATGTTAATCTGGGTAAAGACCCGCAAGGTAAAACATTCAGAATCAACTACCACGGCACTGAAAATATCGTTGAATTATCAAAAATCTTAAAAATCAAAGAATTACATTATGTCTGCACCGCTTATATAGCGGGTAAACTGCACGGTCGTGCGATGGAAGACAATCCACTTGACTCTGGTTTTTACAATCCCTATGAGGAAAGCAAATATAAAGCTGAGATGATGGTTCGTAATGCTGGTATTCCATTTTCAATCTACCGTCCTTCAATCATTATTGGACGACGTAAAGATGGCAAAATCCGCAGAGCTTTAGCTTTTTATCGTATTCTTGAGTTTATGGCTAAACTTAAAAAACACACTTGTTCAAAAACTAATCAAGATCCAACTGGCTATGTTGATTTGAACTTACATTTCAGTGCTGAAAATTCAAACTCTCTTTATTTCGTCCCGATAGACTATGTGCAGGAAGCTATTGTTAAGTTGTTTCAAACTCCGGTTTGCGGAAAAGCTTTTCATATTACCGGAGACAGTCCGGTGTCAACTCAAGGAATCCTTGATGCGATGTGTAAGGTATTGAAACTAAGCAATGTTACTCTTGGTGCTGAAAACCATGATACAACTAAAGATGAAAAGTTATTGACACGTTTCTTGAGCGATTTGATGCCTTATTTTTCTTCAAACATTATTTTTGATCAGACAAATGTTCGTGATGTCGCTGGTGATGAAATACTTGACTGGACTGTTGGCGAAGAAGGTCTGCTGACTATGACAAACACTTATTACCGCGATTTTTTCCCGAACGTTGAATGGTTGCAGACAGTAACAACTGATTAGCTCTTGGTAAAATGGTAATTGATTTTCACACGCATTACTATCCCGATAAAATAGTTGAGCGAGCCTTGCAGAATGCGACAAAATTTCTCAAGACCGCTCCGGCTATAGCTGGTACTCG
Organism: Victivallales bacterium; assembly: GCA_019038735.1. GTDB lineage: Bacteria > Verrucomicrobiota > Lentisphaeria > Victivallales > Victivallaceae > JAHOYW01. Next base: position 1,402 of record JAHOYW010000010.1, read on the forward strand.
TAGTGCTTTATTACAATCAATGGAAGAAGCCGGAATTGATTATTCTCTTGCTCTGCCTCTAGCAAATACTCCTGACAATGTTCGCGGCGTCAACAAGTGGGCGCAGATACATAATCAAGCTCCGATTTTTTTATTGGGCTCTATTCATCCCCAAGCTAAAAATCCCGAAAAAATGATTTCACAGATTGCGGCAATGGGACTTAAGGGGATAAAAATGCACCCGGAATTCCAGAATTTTTGTTTTGAAGACGAGAGCTTATTTCCAATTTGGGAAGCATGTATTGAAAATAATCTTTTTGTCTTGACTCATGCCGGCAGTGATATAGCTTTTTCCGCTCCTTATCACTCCGACCCACGCCGTTTGAAAGCATTTCATAAACGTTTCAAGGGCTTGAAACTGGTATTGGCGCATTTAGGTTCTATGGAAATGTGGGATGAAGTCGAAGAATTTATCGTGGGACTACCGCTTTATCTTGATTTAGCCTTTACGCTTGGGAGAGTCGATGACGAACAGCTTATCCGCATAATCCGCCGACACGGAGCGGAACGTGTTTTATTCGGTACAGACAGTCCATGGTGCAGTCAAAAAAAAGCACTGGAATATTTCCGCAATCTACCCTTGACAAAGCGGGAAAAGGATTTAATTCTTGGGCTAAATGCGGCTAAGCTTCTGGATATAAATCTTTAGTATTTGTATTTTTATTTGTTTCGTTGTATTTTATGAAGTTTTTTTGAGAGAATTTAATTAATAAATAAGGAATTATTATGTTTTGGAATAATGCCAATTCAGAAAATAAAAAAATCATTTTTCTTTTTGCTCTAACTATTTTGTTTTCTATGTTGATTAACACCTTTCACCCTTATTTGTGGGGACCTGATGAACCGCGAGTGGCAGAGATTGCTCGTGAAGCATTTGTCAGCGGAAACTATGTAACTCCTCATTTGTGCGGCAGACCTTTTGTGGAAAAACCTCCTCTTCATTTTGATATGATCGCCTTGGCTTACGTTCTTACTGGTGATGCTACGGCTGAAGTCGCGCGTTTGGTTTCTGTTTTGCTGGGCTGTGTTATGTTGGGTGTTGCGTTTTGGATTGGATACTGCTGGGGCGGCTTGCGCCGGGCAGTGTTAGCTGTGTCTTTGCTTATTATCATGCCGCAGTTTTACCGAACCGCGCATTTTATAGTTACTGATATTAGTGTCGGTGCGTTTTGTTCTTTGGCTTTAGGGTTATTTATGTATTATGTGTATTGGCCTAAAGTTGAAAATGCAAAATGGATATTGTGTCTTTTTTACCTTGCTTCCGCCGCTGCATTTCTGACAAAAGGTTTGGTTGGTATTTTTCATATCGGAATTGTCATAGCTACATTTATTCTACTGCGTAAACGCTGGGATTTACTCAAGCGCATGCTTTCTCCTCCGGCTATGCTTGTATTTTTGATTCCGGTAGGAGTCTGGATTTATTTATTTTACTGTGAAGGCGGACTTTATTTTTTGCATGAACATTTTATAAACAATACCATTGGGCGATTTTTTCATATTCAATTTAAAATTACAGGCAGTCAGCTTGCATTTACAGATATAGGCAATGACTCACCGTGGTATTTCTATCTGAAGCGAATGCCAGTGATGTTTAGTGGCGTTATTGTTTTATTGCCGTTTATATTCTGGGATGGACTTAGAAAACTTAATATTTTACCTCACAAATGGGTGCTGTATTCCGAAGATTTTAAAAAAAATAACAAAGGTTGGAAAGCTATTATCTTTGGTTTTTTACTACAATTATTCAATGGTAGAAAAAATGAAAAGATTGGAGATAAACAAAAAGATATAGTATTGATTTTATTTCTGTGGGCGTTTTTACCCATATTTCTTCTTTCATTTTCGTCAATCAAAGAAGTTACTTATATTTTGCCGTCTTATGTTGCTATTGCAATTATGAGCGCAGTCTGGCTGGATGAAAGACTAAGTCTGAATGATAAAATATCGCATGATATATTATGCTTTGCGCTGATTGTTATCCCAGTTGGGATTGCTTCTTTCACATTAGCACCAATATCTGTTTCTGTTTATATTCTTAGTGTATGTGTCTGGATGAGTGCTTGTCTGCTCTTTGCGATTATCAGCGCTATTAAATTATGCTTAACTCGAACAACATTTATTATTTGCGCTATACTTTTGTGTTTAGTGATTATGCTCAATACACCTGAGGTCATGCGCACAACAAACTTGAACAGAAAATGCCACTTCGATTTGGCAAAAAATGTATTTGATGAAGTAGGAGATAATCCCCTCTATATTTTCGGAGGGTGTGAAACTTTGCGCGGTTCAATTCCTTTTTACGGCAGACGCAGTATCCCGGTAATACTCAGCAGTGAGAGGTTTAAAAAAGTTTTGTCTTCCGGTAAAAATAATTTTATTATAATAGTTGATAATTGTCTGAATAGAATAAACAAAGATAGAGAAATAGCTCTTATACTCAGTCATTGTAAAATACAAACGCTTTCACACGGCAATCTATGTGAAAATTATATCTTAATTTCTGCTCCTGATGATGCTATTTATTACGGAAAATAAACAGCGAACATAGGTCTTTTTTTAGTTTAAAAATCCTTGCCTTGCAGTAGATATAGAATAATAAGATATTTATATAT
>JAHOYW010000340.1 GCA_019038735.1 Victivallales bacterium
ACTGTCTAATTCACAGGCATTGCATCAGCTTGAGCGTGATATTGTAAAATTTCATATTCACAACAAAGAAAAAATAATGGATGCTATATCCAAACAAATAGCTAAAGCCGGCGGCGAGATTGATTATGTTTCAATTTATGACGCTAAAACTTTGGACGATGTTTCAGAAAAGAGCAAAAAAATACTTATAGCCTGTGCCGCGACTTTCGGTAAAGCAAGATTAATAGATAATGTAGTGCTTGATCTAAGTGACTAAGTGCTTTATAACAGAGGGAAAAATATGGAAAAAATATATTATAATGACAAAGCTTTTGATAAAAAACTCGATAAGCTTTATAATCGACCTTCCTATCCTCCGGAAATTGAAGAATCTGTGAAACAAATACTCGCTGATGTCAAAAAGAACGGCAATTCGGCGTTGAGCTCTTACGCAAAAAAATTTGATAAAGTTGACCTGACTCCAGACATGTTTTTAGTCAGCGAAGAAGAAATCAAAAAAGCTTCACGCAAAGTTTCAAACTCATGGAAAAAAGCGATTAAAGAAGCTCTTAAAAATGTTGAGACTTTCTCTGAACAAAGAATTCCACAACCTTGGAGCTCTTCTCCAAGACCGGGAGTGATTGTCGGGGAACGCTTTGAGCCGATGGAACGCGTCGGAGTATATATTCCGGGCGGTACAGCTCCTCTGGTTTCAACTGTTATTCATACTGCCGGACTGGCGAAAGCCGCGGGAGTCAAAGAAATTGTCGCAGTTACTCCAGCTTCTCCTGACGGCACGGTTCATCCGGCAGTCTTGTACGCTATGCGACTGGCAGGCGTAACAGAAGTTTATCGTTTAGGCGGAGTTTACGGTATTGCCGCCCTCGCCTATGGAACTGAATCCATCAGAAAAGTTGAAAAAATAGTCGGTCCGGGAAACGCTTATGTTACCGCGGCTAAAAAACTTGTTTACGGTGAAGTAGCTATTGATATGATTGCCGGACCATCTGAAATAATGGTTATTGCGGATGAAAAATGCAATCCGGCATTCATCGCCGCTGATATGCTTTCGCAGGCTGAACACGGCAGCGGTTTCGAACAGGCGGTACTGCTTTCGACTGATACAGATTTGATAGATGAGGTTGAAAAAGAATTGCTGGAACAGAAAACAAAACTCTCTCGTCAGGAGCCTATTGAAAAAGTTCTGACTGATGGAGTATTTTTAATTCATGTGAAAAATATGAGCCATGCGGCTGAAATAGCCAGTTCTTATGCTCCAGAGCATTTGGAGATTCAATGCCGCAAAGCAGGCAATATAGCTAAGCAGGTCAAGGCTGCCGGAGCGATATTCATAGGTCAATGGACGCCTGAGCCAATCGGTGATTTTTGTGCTGGACCAAGCCATGTACTGCCGACAGCGGGAAGCGGAAAATATTTCAGCGGCTTGACTGTCGAAGGATTTTTTCGGCGCATGAGTATTTTGAATTATCAGAAAAGTGCTTTAAAGAAAGAAGTGAAAACCGCGGTAAAATTCGCGGAGATGGAAGGACTGGATGCTCACGGCAGAAGTGCTTCAATCAGATTTGAAGATTAGAAGATAGTGTTAAGGTTTAAGTTTTAAGGGTTAAGGAAAAAAATGAAAGAATATAAATCATATTTTAGAGCGGCGATTGACGCGATGAGCGGCTATACTCCGGGAGAGCAGCCAAAAGTTATGGATTTATTGAAGTTAAATACCAACGAAAATCCATACCCACCCTGCCCGGCAGTAATGGATGGTCTCAAGGATATTGATGCTGAACGCCTGCGGCTTTATCCTGATCCAACCGCTGACAAGCTCCGTGATACTATCGCCGAAACATACGGCTATGAACGTGAAAATATTATTGTTTCAAACGGTTCTGACGACATGTTGACTATTGCGTTTCGAGCGTTTACTGATGCTCAACGCTCTGTGGCATGTCTATATCCAACTTATTCACTATATACGGTTCTGGCTGGTCTGCAAGGCTGTCCATACATAAAAATCCCTTTAAAAGAAGATTTTTCAATCAATAATGACTTGCTCGAAAAAGCGGCTCCGGCAAATTTATTAATCATCACCCGACCCAATGCTCCGACCGGAAACTGCATCGCTATAGATGATATGCGCAAAATCTGTTCAGAATTTGACGGAATTGTCTTGATTGACGAAGCTTACGCCGATTTTTCAGTTGACAACTGCATTGACTTTGTGCGTGAGTTCCCGAATATAATCGTCAGCCGGACTGTTTCCAAAAGCTATTCTCTAGCCGGTTTACGTTTAGGTTTTGCCATCGCCAGTCCTGAATTAATTGTTGGCATGATGAAAGTCAAAGATTCATATAACGTCAATATATTGACCCAGTATCTCGCTGAATTAGCGATAAAAGACCAGAAATATCTAAACAAAACCCTAAGTAAAATAAAAGTTTCCAGAACAAAATTAACGACTGAACTTAAAGCTCTCGCTTTTGAAGTAGTGGATTCACAAAGCAATTTCCTCTTTGCATCGCCTCCAGATGGTGATGCCGAAAAATTATTCAAAGCTCTACGCGAAGAAAATATAATAGTCCGTTATTTCCCCGGCGAAAAAACTGGGAAGTATGTCAGGATTACTATAGGTACAGAAGAACAGCTTCAACGCCTGACTGATTTCCTTAAAAAAAAATCTTTAAATTAAAAAAACCGGATTGACCTCCGGTCGCTCATCCAAGGAGCGAAAGCCTTGGTCGTCCGTCTCCAACGGGCGAAACTTAAGCGGCACTTTGCCGCGCATTAGACCAATGCCACTCTCGAAGAGCGAGGCTTTTAAAAATAAGCAAAGCTATATTTTTAAAAGATGCGAGCGGTCGAGCATCATTTTCTTTGTGAATTTATGTTATTTTGAGAAAAAGATTATGTATGAAATTAACAAAAGAAAACCAAGAACTGCCAATATTGGTTTTGCATAAAAAAGTAAATGCATTATGCGTAGCGGCCAAGGACTATCCCACCTCAAATCAGTGTCTGTCGTTTTAGTACCATTATCTATTTCTCTTTCGACACGCATATAAAAACGATCGTATATTATATAGCTATAGCCATATTGAAGCATTTCAGTTAATAGGGACATGACACAAAAAAACAATGCCCACCATAACAAACCGGAAAGCATAAATTTGTCTGTAGTTTTAGAAAAAATCCAAATAACCGCAATACCACTATAATTGAGTTTTCTGGATAAATCACCTAATTTTTCACTATGATAACCTTTTAGCTCTAATAAAGTTTTAAAGTCCATAAGATGTACCTCTTTGCATTAAAACTATAATACAAGGTCTAACGCTATTTTGCAATTAATTAACCGCGACCTTTAGGACCAGGATTACCAGTAGGTTTACCACTTGGTCTTGTGGGTGGTTTTGTGTCATTAGTTCTTGTGGTTTTTACAGTTGACCTTTGCTTTGCCATAACATTCTCCTTGTTTTTAATTTAATAGATTAGCAACCACTTTAGCTGAAATCTTATAAAAACCATCTGCTGTAACGATGATGGTCATAGTTTTTGCCAAAAGTTTGATTAATTCGCCACAATTTGTATTTCTGTTTTCTGAATTTTTAAATTCTGGATGTATCACACAAGCTCCGACAGCTCTTTCAGTAGCATTAATTATTCCTTCATCTCCAGTAAAATCATAATACGTTATTGCATTTAAAATATCTTCTAGTTTATTAAAAATAAATGTTTTTATTTGTGGGTCTAAATCATTGCTGTCAATAACATTTTTTTGCAAAATTGAAGCCTGTTTGAATAACTCTTTTTGGTTCTTCTCAGAAAATACAGGTTTTGATTTTACTCTTTTTAATTCATGTTCACAAAACTCTAAAGACTTTTTTTCCACACCAGTATAATGTGCTCCCAAAACACTTGCAACATTATTCGTCTTTACAAGATTTAACGATGATAATCCTCTAGAAACTTTTTCAACCCAACTCAAATACAAACTTAAATTTATATTAGGAATAGCGCGAACATCTTCAATAACATTATTAAACAAACTATA
>JAHOYW010000287.1 GCA_019038735.1 Victivallales bacterium
GCAGGTGGAAGAAAAAGATTTCCACGTAAAGGCAAAGGTGGTTCCCGTGGCGGAGGTTCCGATGGTGGTTCTCGTGGCGGAAACAAACAAGGTGGAAATAAATCTCGCGGCGGTGGCGGCGGAAAAGATCATCGTCCTGGTGATTTCAAGAAAAAAAGCCGGGATTTCAGTAAATCAAAACCAAAAAAACGTCAGCAATAGATGTTTTTAAAATAAACTTATGAGGAACCAACACGGTTCCTCTTTTTTTTGGCTTGCATTTTAGTCATAGTGGTTATAATTTAATTGTAACAGGAGTTCTTGTATGACTAAGACTGCGAAAAAAAAGATTATTGGAATAATGACCAGCGGCGGAGATGCTCAAGGCATGAATGCCGCTGTTCGCGCCGCCGTCCGCTATGCTCTAGTTCAGAACTGCGAAGTCTATGCTATCTATGAAGGCTATCAGGGGATGCTTGCTAACAACATCAAACCAATGCACTGGGAAAGCGTCTCTTCTATCATACAGCTCGGCGGAACCGCCATAGGCTCTGCCAGATCTAAAGAATTTCGTAAATTTTCCGGTCGCTTGCGCGCGGCTGAAAACCTGTTAAAACATGCTATCGATCATTTAATCATAATTGGCGGAGACGGTAGTTTGAGCGGGGCGGATGAATTTGCTCAGGAATGGCCGGAACTTCTCGCTGAATTATTCAAGAAAGGTAAAATTTCCGCTTTAAAATTAAAACGACATCCACGTTTGCGCGTTGTCGGTATGGTCGGTTCTATTGATAACGACATGGCAAATACTGATATGACTTTGGGCGCGGATTCAGCTTTACACCGGATCACGGAAGCTATCGACGCTTTGAGCAGTACCGCACAAAGCCATCAGAGAATTTTTGTTGTCGAAGTTATGGGGCGGAACTGTGGTTATCTTGCTTCAATGAGCGCAATCGCTACTGGTGCGAGTTACGCCTTTATCCCGGAATCTCCTCCTCCGAAAGGCTGGGAAAAAGAATTAGCCGGACAATTACGCTTTGCTCATAAAACTGGTCGACGTGACAGTATTGTCGTTGTTGCCGAAGGCGCGCGCGACATGCACGGCAAGCCAATCAGTTCTGCTTATGTCAAAGAAGTTCTTGATAAAAACCTAGGTGTTGAGTGTCGAATAACTATCCTTGGACATGTACAGCGCGGCGGCACGCCAAGTGCTTTTGACCGCTATCTAGGAACTGTCAGCGGGGTTGCCGCGGTCAAGGAGTTGCTAAAAACGGATTGTAGTGAATCCAAAATAATCGTCATGCGCAATAATCGGATTAAAGCTGTTTCTCTGCGTGAATCGGTTGCCGTAACCCATGCCATAGCTGATGCTATTAAAGCTGGAGATTTTCAGAAAGCAATGCAGTTACGCGGCAGCGGCTGGGAAATAATGAATTCTATTCTTGAGACCTTGAGTCTGCCGAGCGCTCCCGGAAAAGAACAATCTCCCAAACAAAAAACTTTAGCCGTGATAACTTGCGGCTGGCCGGCTCCCGGCATGAATAACGCGATTAGAACCGCGGTCAGACTTGGTTTGGCGCATGGCTATAGAATGCTTGGCATCAAACAAGGAGCCGAGGGGCTTATAAATAATAATGTTCATGAATTTTCCTGGATGGATGTCGAGGAATGGGTCGCGGTTGGCGGTTCACAACTTGAGGCAAACCGCATCTTTCCCGAAGATAAAGAGTTTGAGGATGTCGCCAAGACAATTAAAAAACATAAAATTGACGGTTTGCTGATGATCGGCGGTTGGAGTGCCTATAAAATCGCTGAAAAAATAGATGAGATGGGTGAGAAATATCCGGTTCTGGATATTCCTATCGTCTGCGTGCCCGCCAGTATCAACAATAATTTACCCGGCTCGGAATTAGCTGTCGGAGCCGATACCGCCCTCAATACTATAGTTGAAGCCGTGGATAAAATTAAGAATTCAGCCGACACCTCACGGCGTCTGTTTTTAGTCGAAGTAATGGGGCGTTACTGTGGTTATTTGGCATTAATGAGCGGACTGGCGACCGGAGCTGAGCATATTTATATGCATGAAATCGGTATTGATCTAAAGTCATTACAATTTCAACTAAAGGAATTAACGAAAGCGTTCAAAAAAGATGGTCGAGGTATAGCTTTGTTTATTCGCAATGAAAAAGCTAATGACGCTTATTCTATAGATTTTATATCTCAATTATTCACTGAGGAAGCGCAAGGATTATTTGATGTCCGCAAAACAATTCTCGGTCCGATGCAGCAAGGCGGAAAACCAACTCCTTTTGACCGCATTCAAGGCTCCAGACTGGCTCATGACGGTATGCGCCAGTTATTCAAAAAGCTCAAGAACAAAGATAAAAGCAGTGCGTTTATAGGTTTCAGCGGCAGTAAAAGCAGTGTTCATCCAATAAATGAACTTTGTACAATGGTCTCATGCAGCCTCCAGCGACCAAGCTATCAATGGTGGGAATCCCTGATAGAGATAAGCTCAGAGTTGGCGATTAAGCCGCAAGCATAAACTATATATTCAAGACCTCTTGCTCCGGTACCAGTAAAGTCAGCAATTCTCCTGCCAGATACAGTGAACCGCAAACAACTCGTAGAGAATTTTTTGAAGTTAATTGCAAAGCTTCCGCCGGGTTGCTCACGATGAGGGATTTTTTATTGGAAATGCTTTTCAACATTTCGCTCAATTCTTCGCCGCTCCAGCTCTTACGGAATTCAGTTGCTAGCGAAAGAAAAACAAAATATTCTGCCCAGGGCTCTAAAATCTCCAAACATTCAAGTATGTTTTTGTCTTTAAAGCCTCCGAAAATAATTGGAAACTTTTTGTCGGGCGCAAATTCATGCAATGATTCCAGCAAAGTCTTTATTCCGTCAGCGTTATGAGCTCCGTCAATGATGATCTCATTCGGCAGCATTTGGCAGCGGGCGGGCCAGAAAGCTTCTTCAAGTCCAGCGAGTGCATCTGACAATGAAAACTCGAACTCTACAGCTAAATACTCTAAAACGGCAAATATTGTGCGGAAATTTTCCCGCTGCATGACTCCGGGCATTGCCAGCTTTATATGGTATTGTTTAAAATCAAAACTTTGTATCCAGACTGAGTTCAGTGTAGAAAATTCGAGATTGGAAATTTCTTCGTCTTCTACTTCCAAAATCAAAGCGTTGAGTTTTTCGGCACGGTCAACTACAACTTTTTTAGCGCAGTCAGCCATTTCTCCAATAACTAAGGGGCGGAAGCTTTTAATAATTCCCGCTTTTTCAAAAGCAATATCCTCTATCCTATCGCCAAGGTACTGCTGGTGGTCAAGCCCTATGCTGGTAATGACAGAACAAATCGGTTCAACTATATTAGTGGCATCAAAACGCCCTCCCATGCCGGTTTCCCAAATCACAAAATCAACTTTTTTTCGAGCAAAATACAGTGCCGCCATCGCGGTAGTGAATTCAAAATAAGTCGGACAGCGTTCATGTTTTGCCATTTCTTCAGCATGCGGACGCAAAGTAAAAACTAAATCAGCAAATTCTTCTTCACTGATTGCTTCGCCATTAATTCGGAAACGTTCGCGGGGTGAAATTAAGTGTGGCGAAGAATAAAATCCTGTTGAATATCCCACGCGGCGCAAAGCGGCATTTAACATCGCTCCGCAGGAACCTTTGCCGTTACTGCCCGCAATATGAATAAATTTCAAATTTTTCTGAGGCGACCCGGCGGCTTCCATAAGTTCAAAAGTCTGGTCAAGCCCAAGCTTAATGCCAAAAATCTGAAGCTTTTCCAAATACTCCAAAGCATCTTGATAATTATACATAAAATTCCTTATTGCGTGTTGAGTGTTGCAAAAAAAGACTAAGATCTGCGGCAGTCGTTAATTATCCGTAGCATCTCTCGTGTTATATGTTTGATTTAATTCTTTATTTTTTAATTTTTTGTGGATAAATCTTTTGTATATCAAAAAGCCAATGACAGAAAAAATACATGTTTGAATAATAAAATTGAAAGCAAATTGTGTCGGACTGCTTAGGGC
>JAHOYW010000309.1 GCA_019038735.1 Victivallales bacterium
CCAATCAATGTTGTCGGTTGCCCGAAAACTATTGACGGCGACTTGAAAAACGAGCAAATCGAAGCTTCTTTCGGTTTTGATACAGCCTGCCGCGTTTACAGCGAACTTATCGGGAATATCGAACGCGACGCAAATTCCGCTAAAAAATACTGGCACTTTATTAAATTAATGGGTCGTTCAGCTTCCCATATCGCTTTGGAATGCGCACTACAGACTCAAGCTAACATCGCAATCATCTCTGAAGAAGTCGCTGAACGCAAAATGACTATCGGCGAAATCGTTGATAATATCACTGAGATAGTAGTCAAACGCTCTGCCAATGGCGACAACTTTGGTGTAGCTCTGATTCCTGAAGGTCTAATCGAATTCATTCCTGAAATGAAGACTCTCATCTCTGAACTCAACGATATGCTCGCGGAACAAGCCGCAATTTTTGGTCAAATCACTGATCCTGACGAAAAACTGCAATTCATCAACAGCCATCTCGATAAAGATTCGTCATTTGCCTTCAGTTCATTGCCGCACAGCATTCAACTCCAGCTCTGTCTAGATCGCGACCCGCACGGTAACGTTCAGGTTTCATTGATCGATACAGAAAAAATGCTCGCTGAAATGGTTGCTTTCCGTTTAAAAGAACTCAAAGCAGAAGGAAAATATGACGGCAAGTTCAGCACTCAAACTCATTTTCTCGGTTACGAAGGTCGCTGTGCCGCTCCGTCTAACTACGACGCGGATTACTGCTACAGCTTAGGTTACACCGCCGCCGCATTACTCGGCAACGACAAAACTGCTTATATGTCTTCAGTCCGCAACACAACTAAAGCCGCTTCTGAATGGACTTGCGGCGGTATTCCTATCACTATGATGCTCAATATGGAACGTCGTCATGGTGAAGACAAAGCTGTTATTCAAAAAGCTCTAGTCAAACTCGACGGTACGCCTTTTCTGAAATTTGTCAGCCAGCGTGAAAAATGGGCAACCGGAACTGAATATGTTTATCCGGGTCCAATCCAATACTTTGGTCCAAGCGAAGTTTGCGATCAATTCACAAAAACTCTGGAACTGGAAAAAAACTAATAGGCACACAGCATTTTCAAAATTACTAAATGTTCGAATTAATTAGGTAAAAAAATAATGAGCGATAAAGGTCAAATAGATGTTGGGTATGTGGCTGGTCTGGCAAGACTGGAACTAGATACTGAAACAAAAATCAAGCTCCAAAAAGACATGGAAGGGATTCTCTCATATATTAAACAGCTTGAAGAACTTGATGTCAGCGGCATTGAGCCGACTGCGCACGCCACACTTTTGACCAATGTTGTTCGTGAAGATATTGCCGGGGAATCATTTCCGCGCGCGACTATGCTCGCGAACGCTCCTGCGGAAGTCGATGAAGAATTGATAAAAGTAGCACAGGTTCTGCCGGGAGATGGAATGTCATGATTAAAGCTGATCTGAAAACTTTAACAGTTCACGCCGCCGCTGACATGTTGAGTGCAAACGAGATTTCCTCTCTTGAACTGTGCAATGCTTATATTGAACGAATAGAAAAAGTTGATTCTCAAGTAAAAGCTTTCCTGAAACTTGATAAAAATGATATTTTAAAGCGCGCCGCTGATGCTGACGCACGTCGTGCTGACGGCAAAGAATTAAGTCCTTATGATGGTATTCCAATCGGCATAAAAGATTGTATCGTTACAGAAAAGCAAACTTGTTCATGTGCTTCCAAATTATTAGAAAATGTCGTCTCTCCTTATGATTCAACTGTGGTCGCAAGACTAAAAGCCAAAGGTTTTATCCCTGCCGGTCGTCTGAATATGGACGAATTTGCAATGGGCTCATCCTGCGAAAACAGCGCGTTTCAGAAAACCGCTAACCCATGGGACTTAAAGCGTGTTCCCGGCGGTTCAAGCGGCGGCTCAGCGGCTTGTGTCGCGGCCGGCGAAGTTCCAGTTTCATTAGGTTCAGACACAGGCGGTTCGATCCGTCAGCCAGCGGCATTCTGCGGAGTTGTCGGATTAAAGCCCACTTATGGTCGAGTTTCACGCTACGGGCTAGTGGCTTTTGCCTCATCTCTGGATCAAATCGGTCCCTTGTCGCATGATGTACTTGATTCAGCAATCATTCTTGATACTATCGGTGGTCTTGACCCAAAGGATTCAACATCCCTGCCCGAGCCATGCACGGGTTTTGCAGATGCGCTCAAAGACCTTGAGGACAAAGATTTAAATGGCGTAAAAGTTGGTTTACCAAAAGAGTATTTTGATACAGAAGGTATAAGTGAAGGCGTTCGCAAAGGGCTTGACGATACAATCGCGACTCTTAAAAAACTTGGTGCTGAAATTGTTGAAGTATCTTTACCGCATACTAAATACGCGGTTTCTGTTTATTACGTAATCGCTACCGCTGAGGCCAGCGCGAACCTAGCTCGTTTTGACGGGGTTCGCTATGGTGTCCGCAAAGACGGCGGTGATTTAATCGCGACATACTTCAAATCACGCGGCGAAGGTTTCGGAGACGAAGTCCAACGTCGCATCCTGCTCGGGACTTATGTTCTCAGCAGCGGATATTATGATGCCTATTATCTACGTGCCCAAAAAGTCCGTACTTTGATTCGCCGGGATTTTGAGGAAGCAGCTAAACAATGTGATATATTATTAACTCCGGTAACCACCGCTCCGGCTTTTAAATTCGGCGCAAAATCTGATCCTCTGCAAATGTACTTATCAGATATTTTTACAATAGCCTTGAATCTTTCCGGCGCATGCGGAATTTCGCTTCCTGCCGGGATCAGCGAAGCAAACAAAATTCCGGTAGCCATACAGTTTATAGCTCCGGCACTCGAAGAAGCTAAATTATTTAGAATAGCCAGAATTTTTGAATTAAATCGTGACCAAAAAGAATTCGCGCCTGAATTATAAAAAGTAGTCGCAAGTGCAGCCTGCACTGCGACAGGCATCATTTACAAATTGTAAATTGACAGCCCGGCTAGAATCATTTTGTGCCGGAGCAAGGCTGCTCTCGGCACTACTTAAGGGGAAAGTTTATGAAAAAGTTTTTTTTAATAATCTTATTGATTAATTGTTATATTTTCAATGCTTTTGCTCTACAAACCAGTGATAAAGCTGTAAAATTAAAAATCAGCAAATGGCTCAAAAATGGTCCTATCCCTCTAAGAATCGGCAAAAGAGTTCCCAAAAATAGACAAAAAGATTTATTTGTACTGGTGCTTTGGGGAGCGTGGTCTCCGGCATGTCGCGAATCCGTACCGATGCTGGTTTACCTGCAAAATAAATACCGCGACAAAGGTCTGAATATCATAGCGGTATCTCGTGAAAATACAGAGGTCGTTGAAAAATTTCTTGATGAACATCCTGAAATAAATTATGCTGTTGCTATCGATGATGCAAGTTTGACCACCCTGCACTACCTCGGCGAAAGTCGTTTACTGCCGCGTATATATATTATTGATGCCGAAAATGAAATTATCTGGGATGGTGAAGTTTCTGACCTCTCAGTAATTTTAAAAAAAATATACAATAACAGCTATGATGTTTCCATACAGAAAAAAATTGCACAGTTTCAACAAGATTTGGAAGTAAGTCTGCGTTCAGGCAATATCAAAGAAACAATTAAACTATCAGATAAAATATTAATGCTTGATCCTGAAAATGGTTTTGCTATACGAATGCGTTTATTTGTCTATGAAAACCAGCGTCAAATTGATAAGGCATGGGATTTTATTCATTCACTGCTGAAAAAAACTCCAAATAACACAATGCTGTATTTTGTAAAACTTGACTTTATTTCACGTTTTCCACAGTACAATAAATATTCAAGCGAACTCGCTGAAGAAGTAAAAAAACATTTCAATAATGATTCCCAAATGCTTAACAATATGGCATGGGGTTTACTAACGCGTTTCCCTTTTGACGGCAAAGTTTTACAGCCTGCCGCCGAATGCATACAGCGCGCCATGGAATTATCCGCCGCGGATAAAGATAACAAA
>JAHOYW010000345.1 GCA_019038735.1 Victivallales bacterium
CATTTAATACGAGATTATCTAGCAATCATACCGCATTGAGAACATGCATAATGTGTTTTTGCTAGAAGATCATAAATAACAGTAAAAATAAAAAAGTAAAACAACAGATTTATGCCATCCGTTCCGCTCTCTATCTCTTGATTATAGACAGCTCGAACGTTCGCATCTTTTTGAAAATTTGCTTTGCTCATTTTCAAAAAGCCTCACTCTACGAGAAAGGAATGGGTCTAATGCGCCCTGCGGGCTTACATTTCGCTCATTGGAGATGAGCGACCAACAGTCCCGCCTGTTGGATCGGCGACCGCGGTCAAGCGGATTTTTTATTAAAAGATTTATTTTAGAAGATTTTTTGTTGCTTTTTTAAAACCCTCTGCGGACTTCTCAATCACATCTTTAGCGATGCAGAAAGTCAAACGGAAATATCCGGGATACCCAAAGCCCCTGCCCGGAACCGCAAGAATATTCTCCTTTAACAATAAACTGACGAATTCAACATCATCTTCAATTGGAGATTTGGCGAAGAAATAAAACGCCCCTTTCGGGAGAGTATATTTGATTCCGGCAGCATTCAGAACTTTTGCCATCGCGTCGCGGCGTTGACGATAAATATCTATGTCCACCTCAGAATTGACACAAGCAGTCAAAACCTTCTGCGCGATAGCCGGAGCGTTGACATAACCTAAAATACGGTTGGTCATGACTACACCATTATATAATTGTTGAGCATTCTCGATTTTTGGATTGATCGCCAGATAACCGATTCGCGCTCCTGCTAAAGATAGACTTTTGGAAAATGAGCCCATGATTACACTATATTTATAAAGGTCGAACACGGACGGCAATTCAAGATTATCGTAATTCAAGAAACGATAAGGTTCGTCTGAAACTAGATAGATAACACGCCCGATTTTTTTTGAATGTTTTTCTATCGCTTTAGATAAAGCCTCGAGCTCTTCACGAGTATATATCTGCCCCGTCGGATTATTCGGCGAATTGACAATTACCGCACGAGTCTTGTTAGTAAAAGCTTTTTCGATAGCCGGAACATCCAATTGAAAAGTCAATGGTTTTGACTTGACTGGAACCAGTTTCGCGTTGAAATTACCGGCATAAAAGCCGTATTCGACAAAATAAGGGGCAGGGCAGACAACTTCGTCATCGGGCTCCATTACCGCACGGAAAAAGGCGTTGATCGCACCCGCCGCGCCGCAAGTTAAAATCAAGTCCTTTGCCTGAATATCCTCGCCTTGAGTTCTGCTTAAATAAGTAGCCAGAGCTTCGCGCGCTTCAGGATAACCGGCGTTGGGCATATAACCTAATGAAAAAGCTTTTGAAGCATTATTCGCGACTTCGTGCAATGCCTCTCCGACACTGTCAGGAGGTGGCAAATCAGGATTGCCGAGACTAAAATCATAGACATTTTCAGCACCGTATTTGTTTTTCAGTTCAATTCCCTGTTCAAACATTTTTCTGATCCAGGAAGAACTTTCCATATAATTTTCAATTTGACTTGAAAGCAGTGTCATAAAATTACCTGTTTAAGTTTTACAATAGTTTACCATTTAAAACACTGCTTTCAAACCGCATAGACAAAAAACCTTTTAATAGTAGTTGACATTCAGCTCAAAGGTAAAGCTTAACTTTTAAAATAATGGAACAAATATGAAAGAAGAAGAGGGCATAAGCCCTGAAAAACAGGCTGAAGATGCTTTGCTCAGGCGCGCTCTGGGCTTTCAGCAAAAAGAAATTTATTCAGAAGACATGGTCGATAAAAAAACCGGAGAGCAATTGGAAATATTGAAACGCCGTATCGTCAACAAAGAAGTAGCTCCCGATGTCCGCGCCTTGCTCTTCTGGCTCAAAAACCGCTGTCCGCAGCGTTGGAGCGAAAAACAAACAGAAAACAATTATGATCTGGAATTAGATGAAAATGAAAAGGAGTTATAGAAACCACGCCGGGAGCGCCGGTCTCCAGGGCGGCAACAGGCACTACATCATGCCGGCCTGGAGACCAGCGCTCCCGGCAAAAATAATAAACTCAGGAATAACATATGATAGAGAAGAAAGAATTCAAAAAAACTAACGATCAACTGGAAGCAATTCGATTGCTGAGCAGCACGGCTAAATATGTTTTGCTATTTGGAGGCTCGCGCTCGGGAAAAACTTTTATTTTAATTTACGCTCTAATTATTCGCGCGCTCAAAGCCCCCGGTAGTCGGCACGCTATTCTGCGTTTTCGGGCAAACGCTGTCCGGCAGGCGATCTGGAACGATACTTTTCTCAAGGTTATGCGTTTGTGTTTCCCCGGTCTAAAATGGAAAGAACAGCGGGTTGATGGTTTGATTCAGTTGCCGAATGGTTCGGAAATCTGGTTCGGAGGACTGGACAGTGCCGAACGTGTCGATAAAATCTTAGGTCGTGAATTCGCGACTATATATTTCAATGAATGTTCGGAAATCTCATACACGGCAATTATGACCGCGTTGACCCGCTTGGCACAAAAGACTTCTCTTATAAATAAGGCATATTTTGACTGCAATCCCTCAGGCAAAAAGCATTGGAGCTACAAACTTTTCGTTGACAAAATTGACCCGGAAAGCAAAACTCCCCTGCTTTTTCCTGAAAGTTATATTTCAATGTTGATGAATCCCAGCGGAAACGCGGAAAATTTGCCGGACGGATATATTGATAAAACCTTATCCGGTCTGAGTCGAAGACAACGGCAACGCTTTTTGGAAGGGAGATGGCTGGATGAAATTGAGGGGGCGCTTTGGAAACACAGCATGATTGATGCTTACCGAGTCATTGAAGCACCGCCTTTGCTGCGAATTGTAATCGGTGTTGATCCGGCGGTAAGTTCGCAAAAAACTTCAGATGAAACCGGTATTATCGCGGCAGGCAAAGGTCGCGACGATAATTATTTTATCCTGAACGACGCGTCATTACACGGCACGCCGCTTGAGTGGGCGCGAAGCGTTTGTGCGGAATATAACAAATGGCAAGCTGACCGGGTCATCGCCGAAGTCAATAACGGCGGTGATTTGATAGTCGCCAATCTTCGCCGGGTAGCCCCGGAAATAGCTTGCAAGAATGTTCATGCCTCACGTGGAAAATTCGTTCGAGCCGAACCAATTTCCGCACTTTATGAGCAAGGTAGAGTTCATCACGTCGGTTCATTTCTTGAATTAGAGGAACAGATGTGTTCTTACAATCCAGCGACCGCGAAATCCAGTCCAGACCGCATGGACGCATTAGTCTGGGCATTAACAGAGCTCAGCGAAACAAGCTCGATTCAACATGCAATTATTGTATAGAAATAAAAAAACTCTCGTATTCTTACGAGAGTTTGCTACTTAAAGATGAAGGAAGGCGATTGTCAGAACTTCGGCGAACAGTCTTTGCTGCCCCTTTATTTGCTTTTTTGTTTTCTCTACTAATCGCCTTCCCGGTCTGATTATTGTTAAAAAGCTCAACTGTTAGGTGTTGACCCTTTCAGACTCTACTTTAATTATAAGTGTTATAATCGAAAAAGTCAATAGTTTTTGGTTCTAAAAATTTTAAAACATTTGATTTCTTTGTTCTTGCAGGGTACAATATACAAAAAGACTTGAGGAGAGCATCAATGTCTGTTAAAATAAATGAGCTTAAACCACAAGAATTGTGGGATATATTTTTTGAAATTTGCGCGATTCCGCATTCTTCGGGGCACGAAGCTCAACTTTCAGATTTTTTATTTGAAAAAGCCAAAAACGCCGGCTTAACTGTTCGTAAAGACGAATTCAATAATCTTTTAATTGAAAAGCCCGCCAGCCCAGGTAAAGAAAATGCAAAGACTGTCATTTTGCAAAGTCATTTGGATATGGTTCCTCAAAAAGCTGCCGATCTTGAATTTGATTTTGAAATAGACTCAATAAAAACACTTGTAGATGGAGAATGGCTTTGTGCTGACGGCACCACTCTTGGGGCGGACAACGGCATAGGCACGGCAGCGGCAATGG
>JAHOYW010000032.1 GCA_019038735.1 Victivallales bacterium
TATAAAGACCTTCGATCTGATGAAAGTTCATGCTATGTGTCGCGTCGGGTGTGTCGCGTCGGTAACAGCGACCTGGAGCGACTATTCTTACTGGTGGCTCCTGACTTTCCATAACGCGGATCTGTACTGGTGAAGTCTGTGAACGCAGAAGCCTGCCGTCAGCAAAATAAAAAGTATCAGCGGCATCGCGTGAAGGGTGGTCGTGAGGAGTATTTAAGGCATCGAAATTGTTATAAACAGTTTCCATATCAGGTCCGGCGGCAACAATAAAACCCATTCGGCGGAATACTGCCACACAGTCGTCAATCATCATTGTTACAGGGTGTTTGCGTCCTGCTTTCCACTTGCTGCCGGGTAAAGTTAAATCTATATCACAGCTACCTTCATCTGTCGAAGCATTGCTTAAACGCTCCTGGGCGGCGTCGAGCAAAGCTTGAAATTTTTGTTTCGCGATATTAAAAGCTTGACCAGTTTCACGCCGTTGTTCTGGCGGAACATCTTTCATTTCCTTGCTCAAGGCGGGAAACATGCCTTTTCTGCCGAAAATATCAACTCTGACTTGTTCTATATCCGCTTCTTTTATGTCGGCGGCTAAACGCTGTTCGACATCAATGATAGCTTTGTCTATTTTTTCAATTATTGGATTTGACATAATTTTGCACTTTTTTAAATTTAAAATAAATATAAAAAAAGGAAGCTCGAAAGGAGATTAAGGCTCCGTTCAAGCTTCCGTATAAAACAATTAATTTACGCTGTAAATTTATTTAGCCTGAACTGCCTGTTCAACAAGAGCTTTAAACTCTTTCGGCTCATTTACGGCTATATCAGCGAGAACTTTACGGTTCAGCTCGATACCGGCCACTTTGAGACCGTTGATAAACTTACTGTAATTTGTACCATTGGCACGGCAGGCAGCATTAATTCTGACTGTCCAGAGACGACGGTATAAACGTTTTTTCTGTTTACGTCCTACAAAAGCATGACTCATAGCCTTGTCGACTGCGTCATATGCGGTACGTATTTGTTTGCTGCGTGCTCCTTTGAAGCCTTTAGCCTGTTCTAGGACTCTTTTGCGTCTCTTACGAGAAGCTACTGCTGATGTTACTCTAGCCATAGTGAATTACCTCTCTTTAGAGACCATAAGGCAATGCTGCCTTGATCCGGTTTTTTTCTGCACTTGATACAGCACCATCTCTCTTGAGATTACGCTTGCGTTTGGAGCTTTTTTTCGTCAGAATATGACGGCTCCCTGCCTTGTTGTGACGATACTTTCCAGTACCAGTCTTTTTGAGCCGCTTTGCGGCACATTTTCTTGTCTTCATCTTGGGCATCGTTCGTTTCCTTATTTTAATAATGTTTATTTTAATTCTAAGACAGCCGATGCCAGCGGGTCTTAGTTATTTCCCGGTTTTGTCGGGAGCGAACGGGACAGTAATATTTCTGCCCTGAAACTTAGGAATTACATCGGACTTACCAAATCCTTTCAGATCTTCAGTAATTCTTGTCATTAATTCAAAAGCCATTTCTTTATGGGCCATTTCACGACCTCTCAACGCTAAAGTTATCTTAACTTTATTGCCTTTATTAAGAAAAACGCGTGCGTGATTGATTTTGTAATCATAGTCATGCTTATCAACATTGACATGAAACTTAACCTCTTTGACCTTTTGAGTCAGGCTACGCTTGCGTTGAGTCTTTAAATTTTTCTTCTGTTCAAACAACAGTTTGCCGTAATCCATGATTCGGCACACAGGCGGGTCGGATTTCTCAGCAACCAATACTAAATCCAAACCGGCATCTTGAGCCTTTGCTTTTGCATCAGAATAGCTAATTAGCCCCAACTGTTCTCCATCTTCTCCGACCAAACGTACTTTTGTAAATGTTATAGCACGGTCTCCCGGTTTCAGCAACTTCGCGATGTTAAATCCCTCCAGATTGTTATCGTTTATTCAATATAATGATTCGTTATTTTATAGTCCAAAAATGTAATATACAACTAGTTAAGCTTATTATCAATTTCAAATTGCATTTTTTCTGTAACTTCTTTTACACTTAATTCACCAAGCTGTCCATCTTTACGGTTTCTGACGGAGACTAAGCCACTCTCAAGTTCTTGGTCTCCAATGATTAACATGTATTGAATCCGCTTGTTTCTGGCTTCTTTGATTTTAGCTCCCATGCTGGTCGAACGGTCATCAATTTCAACGCGTAAACCCTGAGAGCGCATTTTCGCGCATATTTTTTTCGCCATTTCGTGTTGACGATCAGTAATCGGGATAATTTTTGCCTGCACCGGTGCCAGCCATAAGGGGAATGCTCCGGCATAGTGTTCGAGCAGGATTCCAAAGAAGCGTTCAATCGAACCGAACAAAGCTCTATGAACCATAAAGGGTTGATGTTTTTGTCCATCTTCTCCAATATATGTCATATCAAAACGTTCCGGCAAATTGAAGTCAAACTGAATAGTTGTAGTTTGCCATTCGCGACCGATAGCGTCTCTGATCTTCAAGTCGATCTTAGGACCATAGAAAGCACCGCCGCCTTCGTCGATTTCGCATTCCAAGCCGGCTTTATCAACCGCTTTTTTAAGAGATTTCAAAGCTAAATCCCAACGTGCCGGATCACCAACCGCCTTTTTCGGGCGAGTCGCGAGATAAGGTTTGATGTCGCTAAAACCGAATGCCTTCCAGATTTCCAGACTAAAACGCAATACTTCAGTGATTTCATCTTCGATCTGTTCTGGTGTGCAAATTATGTGCGCGTCATCCTGAGTAAAGCCGCGAACCCGCAGTAATCCATGCAGAACTCCGCTTTTTTCGTGGCGGTAAACAGTACCGAGTTCCGCCCAACGTAGAGGCAGTTCACGATATGAGCGTAGTTTTGCTTTATAAATTTCAATATGGAATGGGCAGTTCATCGGTTTTGCGTAGTAGTCGCAATTGTCGATTTCCATTGGCGTGTACATACCGTCTGCGTAAAAATCCAGATGTCCGCTGGTTTCCCAAAGTTCACCGCGCCCGATATGTGGAGTGTATAATTGTTCGTAACCGTTTTTGTAATGCTCGACGCGCCAGTAGTCTTCAAAAGTCTGGCGGATAAACGCTCCTTTCGGGTGCCACAATACTAAACCGGGACCCACGCTGTCGGAAAAACTGAACAAGTCAAGTTCTTTCCCAAGTTTGCGGTGATCACGTTTTTTAGCTTCTTCAATCAACTGGAAATGCGCGGATAATTCTTCTTTAGTGGCGAAAGTTGTACCGTATATGCGTTGCAGCATAGTGTTGTTTTCATCACCCTTGAAATATGATCCGGCGATGGAAGTTAGTTTTACCGCGCCGATTTGACCAGTAGTTTCTACGTGCGGACCGCGGCAGAGGTCAATAAAATCACCGCATTGATAAAAAGTAATAGTCTCGCCTTCGGGGATATCCGCGAGACGGAGCAGTTTGTATTCTTGTTTGTCGTTATAGAGCATCAATTTAGCAGCTTCACGAGTCATTTCAGTCATTTCGAAAGGCAGTTTTTTACCGCGAAGCTTTTTCATTACTTTCTCAATTTTTTTCAAATCTTCAGGAACGAGACGATGTTCCATGTCGAAATCATAATAAAATCCTTCTGCAGTCGAAGGCCCGATATCAAATTTAGCATCGGGAAATAGCTGTTTGACCGCCGCCGCCATTACATGCGCGGCACTGTGTCTTAGTGTTTCAAGTGGAAACTTATCCATAATAATTCCTGTTTTTAAAAGATTGAACATCGAACATCGAACATTGAACGTCCAACATCGAATGAACTAATAATTAATCAATTTTTAATATTTTTTCTTTCAGTTGTTTTTATACTTGAAACAAAAATTTTTATCAATTCTTCTGTTTCTTGTAATATGTCATTAAGTTTTTCGAATGGCTTAATCAAAGGTATTCTTTGAATAAGTTTCAGCCATCTTTGAGTTTCTCTCAATTCTTTCAATGAAATTCGTAATTTATGAATAAAA
>JAHOYW010000286.1 GCA_019038735.1 Victivallales bacterium
CAAAAAAAATGGAGCCAGCTGTCGGAGTCGAACCGACGACCTGCTGATTACAAGTCAACTGCTCTACCAACTGAGCTAAGCTGGCTCGTGTTGGAGTTTTAAATATGTAGCTTTTTTGCGAAAATTCAAGCACTGTTTTTAAAAAAAACATGATTTTGTTGTTTATTGCTAATATTAAGCATATTCTCTATGCATATTCTCTTAGTTTATATTTTTTTTATTGACAAATGCTGCAATTATATGTATAGTGATAACAGGAAAAAAAGATTAATTATTTTTACGGAGAAAAATATGTCTCTTCTTGATTTACTACGCCCACACTGGCAGAACCATGACCCGAAAGTCAGGCTTGCAAGCATCAAAAAACTTGATGATATGTCGGTATTGGTCAAACTTGCTCAGCACGATCAATCCAAAGAAGTTAGAAATGAGGCGCTAAACCACATCAATGATGATTCTTTATTGGAACAAATCGTCCTGCATAATAACTTTCATGAAACTGCATTGAACGCATTAAAAAAAATAAAACATCAGGATATAATATTCCTGATAAGCGTCAACGCGAAGGAACTTGCGATTCGCAATGCCGCCATTGAGCTTATTGAAAATGAAATATTTCTAGCAGAAATATTAAAAAGCTGTGACTGTTTGAGCACCTGTCTTTCCGCGACGGAACGAATTACCGACATTGACCTGCTTAAAGAAGTACATGTCCACAACGGTCATAATCCACAGATTACCCTAGCAATCAATGACAGAATAAAACAGCTTACAAAAGACAAGCTAAAAAAGCTCTAAAGCGTTGTTTGTAGTTAATTCAGCGATTTCTTCGGTGGTTCGACCACGTTCTTCGGCAATTTTCTCTGCTATCTTGATAAGATATCCGGGATTGTTGGTTTTGCCACGATAGGGTACCGGAGCTAAATATGGTGAATCTGTTTCGATAAGCAAACGTTCGTCAGGAATGACTTTTAAAGTTTCGCGGATGTTAGTTGCCCTCGGAAAAGTTACAATTCCGGTTATTCCCAAAAACGCACCGAGTTCAAGAAAATTCTCCGCCCACTCTGGAGTGCCGGAAAAACAATGTACCACAAAGCGTCCGCCGTCACGAGCAAAATCTTTCAACATATCCAAGCCGTCCGCGTAAGCGTCAAATTTTCCATCAGCGTCCCGCAGATGAACTATTGCCGGCAAATTCCATTGAAGAGCCAGCAGCAAAAACTGTTCCATTACTGAACGCTGAATTTTTCGCGGCGAATTATCGTAAAAATAATCCAGACCAATCTCACCGACAGCCACCAGTTTATCATGCCCTTTGAATTCATCAAAAACTTTTATATTCTCAAATTCCGCAGCTGAATGCGGATGCACTCCAGCGGAAAACCAGGAGTTTTCTATTTCTTCCGCAAAATGCCGCGCGGTCCGGCTTTCCTCGAAATCCGCGCCGGCCGCCAGCAAATATTTTAATTCAGGAATTTTTATCTCATCGTAATATTCCTGTGGACTCTGCTCTTTATCGTAATAATGAAAATGTGTATCAAAAAGTTCCATAGCTTCTTTTATTTTTTTGTTATATTGTTAATTACGCTTAATATATCCCTTAGATTCCTAATGATAAAGCTTTTTGCTGGAGATTTCCCAAAAAAGATATATATTAAGCGGATTATAATGAATTTAAAAACAGGAATATATTTTGGCTAAAGTTATTTTTTCCGCGGATGGTCTATCTTTTTCCATCGGCACTCAGCAATTACTGGACAATACCGGCATGACCGTGCATGAAGGCGAACGTATCGCCCTAGTCGGACGCAACGGCACTGGAAAATCAACTTTCCTACGCATGATTACCGGCAAAGAAATGATTAGTGACGGCAAAATAATTTATGCAAAAGACTTGCGGATTAATTTCCTAAAACAGGATTTTTCACTCGACGAATCCCGCAGCGTCTATGAAAACATCCATGACGGACTGGAATATTTTATTGATTTACTCCACAAATACGAAACTTTGCCGTTGAATTCCACCGCGCACAGCGAACTTGAACAGGAAATCAACAAGCACAATGCCTGGAACCCTGAACAGCGCATGAAAGAAATAATGACACGCCTAAACACTCCTGAGCCGGATCGTAAATGCGATACTTTATCAGGCGGAGAAAAACGACGAGTCGCACTGGCGCGAACTGTAGTCAGTGAACCGGATTTGCTCCTGCTGGACGAACCGACAAACCATCTCGACACCGAAACAATTAACTGGATTGAAGATTATCTCGCCGCATATCGTGGAACTTGCGTATTTATTACGCATGACCGTTATTTCCTTGACCGGGTAGCGACACGCGTTGTAGAGCTGGATAACGGCAAACTGTATTCTTATGAAGGCTCTTATGGCGCCTTTCTCGAAGGAAAAGCCGAACGCGAATACCGCGAAGACGCTCAGGACACTAAACGTCGCAAATTTCTGCGTTCAGAAATTGACTGGGTAAGCCGTTCTCCGAAAGCCCGTCTGCGTCGCAATCTTGGGCGGCTCAAGCGTTTTGACGAAGCCTCGGCACAATCCAATGTTCAAAGAGTCGCGGCTATTGACTTAGTCATCCCGGAAGCTTCACGCCTCGGCAATAAAGTTGTTGAACTAAAAAACGTTTCTTTGGAATTTGACGGCATAAGCTATATTCCAAACTTTAATTTTGAATTTGAAGCCAAGTGCAAAATAGGTATCGTCGGGCGTAATGGAACTGGAAAAACTTCCCTGCTAAAAATAATTACCGGACAACTCTCTCCCACTTCCGGGATTGCGGAAATAGCACCGACAGTCGAATTTAATTACATAGACCAGGGGCGTCTCAAACTCAATCCTGAATGTACAGTTATAGAGGAAATCGGCGAAGGTACAGATTTCGTAAATCTTGGCGGGGAACGCATCGGTATCTGGTCGTATCTAAAGCGTTTTTTGTTTGAGGACGAGCGTATAAAGACCCAGATCAAATATCTTTCCGGCGGCGAAAAAGCCCGATTGATTTTAGCAAAAATTCTCAAACAGGGCGGCAATTTCCTGATTCTCGACGAACCGACAAATGATTTAGATCTATCAAGTTTGCGCCTGCTCGAGGAAGCTCTCGCGCAATACAAAGGCTGTGTGATCGTCGTCAGCCACGACCGCTATTTTCTAAACAGAGTTTGCAACGGAATAATCGCTTTTGAAGGAGACGCCAAAGTAGAATACAGCCTCGGTGATTACGATTATTATTTAGAAAAACGCAAGGAACGTGATAAAAAAATCACAAAAACAAGCAGCAGAAAGAATAATCCGCCCCCTGCCCCTGTTCCACAGAAAACCAAAAAACTTTCATACAAAGAACAGCGTGAACTCGACTCAATGGAAGATCATGTCATGGAACTTGAAAGCGAAATAAAAAAGGTCGAGACCATATTTGCCGACCCCGATTTTTTCACCAAACACAGCGACAAAAGCACCGAGCTGAACAGCAAATTAACGGAACTGAAAGAACAATTAGAAAAATCCTACGCCCGCTGGGAAGAACTGGAAAATAAACTAATTTAAATATCGCATGGAAATAAAATTAAACAGTATTTGAAAACTCGTAAATTAAGTATAGATTAATGCAAAAAAGGTTATACTTTAACAAGGGAAAATTATGGATGTTTATATTGTACCAATATTTTCTATTCCCGTATTTGTAATATTAGGAATTTATTTTTTCATTAAATTAGTTCTTGGTGAATATTCGCCCAAGGTTAAAAAGATAATTTATTCAGTTGGAATATTAATCCTTTTAACTATTCTTTTCTACTGGATACATATCTGGGTTGTGACAGCACCGCTTGCCTTTATACTGCTTTTGATTTCATTATTTATTTGCGAGAAAAAGAAAGATGTTATTAAAATTGCATGGGCAATTACATTTATGATGTTTCCAATTCTTATAATATTTTGTATTTTAAATGCTGTGGGGTGGGAG
>JAHOYW010000080.1 GCA_019038735.1 Victivallales bacterium
AAGTGCAGTCTTGGCAACTGGACACCAGTTAATCATCCGTTGTCCGCGATAAATATAACCTTTATTGTAAAGATCAACGAAAACCTTACGCACAGCGGTGTTTAAACCTTCGTCCATAGTAAAGCGTTCACGCTCCCAATCGCAAGAAGTACCAAGTTTACGAAGCTGTTTAATAATAGTTCCGCCACATTCTTCCTTCCATGACCAAACTTTTTCAATAAAAGCTTCTCTACCTAATTCATCGCGACCAGGCTTGCCTTCATCACGCAAAGTTTTTTCTACTTTACTTTCAGTGGCAATTCCGGCGTGGTCAGTGCCTGGAAACCAGCTAACTTCATAGCCCTGCATTTTGCGCCATCTAGCGAGAATATCTTGAAGAGTATTATTTAAAACATGTCCCAAGTGAAGGATTCCAGTTACATTTGGAGGGGGAATTACAATTGAATATGCTTCTTTTTCTGAATTCTCATCTCCATGAAAATAGCCACGTTCTTCCCAAACAGGATACCATTTGTTTTCGATATCCGCTGATTCATAAGCTTTTGGCATTTCATTATTTGTACTCATATACGGGCTCCAGACAATACTTTTATTTAAGTTCAACAAAGTCATTAAGATAGCACATTATATCAAATTTTGAAACGTTTTAGACAAAAAAACAATGAAGTATCAGGATTAAAACGAAAAAGCTGGTTTTTACTATTGAATTTTCGTTAAAAGCAAGCATATTTAAGCGGTCAAGCCCCGGTAGCTCAGAGGATAGAGCACTTGACTTCTAATCAAGCTGTCACAGGTTCGAATCCTGTCCGGGGTACCATTTATCCTCTCTTTCCGTACATACAATAGACTCGTGCGAAATACAAGATTTCGCACTTAAGTCCGGCGTCTCGCGACATTTTGCCCTAGAGGGCTCAAATTGGGTATTTTTTAGGGTAAAATAGTGGTACCGAAGGTGGGATTCGAACCCACACTCCCTTGCGGGAACCAGATTTTGAGTCTAGCGCGTCTGCCAGTTTCGCCACTTCGGCATATCTTGAAATGAACAGGTCTTTACTCTACTACTGAAATTATAAAAAGCAAACCAGTTATTAAGGGAATATTAGTATTTTTATAGTTATTTAATCTTGTTTACAGAGGAAGCTCATGATTGTTAATATAGTCATTAAATATTTGTGCCTGCTTATGAATATCATATACTCCTTCGATTTGCAAGCGCGCTTTTAAAATGATTTGATTTCGCAATTCATGGTCAGTTAATAAACTTTTACAGGCTGCGGCAAATGCCAATACATCGTCCATGCTAACCAGTAAACCAGTCTCCCCTGATTCAATCAGTTCCCGCACTGCGCCACAGTCGGTAGCAACCACCGGCACGCCTGTTGCCATCGCTTCTTTTATTCCTAATGGCATAGAGTCCTGTTCTCCATTTTTCAATATACGTGGAGCTAAAAGGAACAAATCAGCTTTTTCTAATAATTTTGGAATTTCATATCGTGCTTTTATGCCAGTAAAAATAACTTCATTTTCAAGACCTAAAGTTTTTGTCATTTCCTCTAAGTTTTCACGCTCATGACCGTCACCAATGACTCTATATTCAAACACAAATCCTTGATTTTTGAGTTCTCGCAAAGCGCATAAGACCGTATCCAAGCCTTTCTTTTTACTCAAATAAGCTGTTGTTACAAACAGGTAAGGTTCTTTGGAGTCTGGAGAAAGAACAAATTTAAATTTTTCCAAATCAATACCGTTTAAAAAACAAAATATATTCGGCAACAAGTCAATACCTTCAAAAACTTCTTCCAAAATAAATTTCTTTTCATATTCAGACAAAGTAAAGATAAATGAACAATTAAGCAAGGCGGATTTTAACAACAAAAAATCAGGCTCAAAAATTTCTCCAGGCAAAGCCAAACAACTAGTGTTTAAACCGGTCAAAAGTGAAGCTAAATAGCTTGTCCGTAGAGCATTGCGTTCGCAATGCGTATGCAAATGACCAATTTCTTTATCAATAATATGATGATTAACCAACATGCCGGCTTGTAGATAATTTTTTATAACTGCTTTGCGGTCCTTAAAATAAAATAACATTTTCAACATTGTCCCGAAAGTCCGAAAAGACCTCAGCGGAGCGATGATCCCTAACAAGAGTAGTGTAAGAATTGCTCGTGGAATTTGACGTTTAGACTGCCTTAAAGAAATACTTTGTTCTGCTAACTTGGAATCCCAGAATAAATATTTGTTAGCAGGAAATGATTCCAGAGAGACAATACGCAGAAAATAACCCATTTGCTGCAGGACATCAAGTTGCCCAAAAAAACGCGGTGATGTTGAGTCTGGGATTTGACTCATTACTACACAAATTTTTTTCAAAGAAAGAGTTTTCATATCAGGATAAGCGATCAGGCTTATTTTTTATAAGCTCTTACTACAGTTCAGTTTCTATTTTTCCAAGTAAAGCAAACAAGAACAGTTATCACAATAAACGACTGCTTCTTTTTTTGTCTCAGTCATGGTCTGCGGAGTTATTTTAAGATGGCAATTGCTGCAAATTCCAGTGGAATTAATTTTTGCCAGTGGAGCCTTTTTGGCTTTTATTAGACGTTTATATTGTGTTAAGACGGCGGAATCAACTCTAGCTTCCAGTGGAGGACGACTGTCAATTAGTTGTTGTATTTCAGCATTAACTTCGCTAGAAAGCTCATTCAGTTCGGCAATTTCCTCAGAAATTTCACTTTTTTCCGCTTCAAATTCTTTTGTTATTTCTTTATATTTTTCTTTATTTTCTTCATCCTTATCGAATAAAGTAAGCATTATGGTTTCTTGTTCACTGATTTTTTCTTTTTGAGTTTCTATCTGTGAAAGCATTGCTTTATATTCTGTATTTTTCTTGATCAGCGAGGACTGCTGCTGTAGTTGTTCAATTTTAGTATTGATTTCAGCAATCACGGACTCTGCATGCTTGATATCAAGTCCGGTTTTTTGCATGGAGCTTTTTGTTTCAGAAAGATTTGTTTCAGTATTTGATTTTTTCTCTTCCAGTTTTTTGATTTCTGCAGGAATCATTTTCAGGCGCAAATGCAAATTGATAATCCGCATGTCGACTTTTTGTAATGCAAGCAAACTTTCAATCCATTGTTTCATAAAAACTCATCCTTATTTTATGTAAAATTACCTTAAAATTTAAACTAGCGAATACTATATCTGATATTTCAATAATATCCAACGAAATAATAAGCTTTAAGTAAAAAAAAGGGGAAAGAACTAAATTTATCTTTTCCTGCCTCTTAAAAGACTCCGACAGAGCTGATTAGAAAGAATCGCGCTCTGAAGCCCATTTTTGGATTTTCTTTTCAGTTTCAACCCAATCCGCTCCGCGGACATTTTCAGAAAACTTGCGAAAATACTCACGTATAATTCCCTGAAAAATGAATAAATTCTGCATGCGCTCGGCAAACACACTGGCGGCATCTATTTCTTCACCTTCAGGCAAAGTTAAACTGCTGAAATTAAAATTATCCGCGTCAATACCGCCGCTCCAAATCTCATCGGCGCGGCAAAGGATGAATTTGGCTTTCTTGAGTCGTTTGCCGACTGTCAAAGCGGCTTTTGCTTCGGCGGCGCGTAAAGGACTGCCGCCTTTTTTCAGAGTAGTTTCGCCAGCACCACGGGCTTCAGATACGAAAGAAAAAGTCAAAGGACCTTCGATCATAATATCGAATTCACCAAATTGTTCGTGGGAGATTCTGCCACCCTCGCACTCGCTAAAATACCATAGCCAAGTCAGAAAATCACGTCCCGGAGCCATATCATCCTGAACATCGGCAAACATAACTTCCGGCAAATCGCGTTCAGTACATTGGAACATATCTTCCAGCATTAAGCCGGGGTTCAATTGTGCTGGTTCAATATTTGTGGTCTTAAAGAAAAAAGAGATAAAGTAATCCAGTTGACTAACTGAA
>JAHOYW010000315.1 GCA_019038735.1 Victivallales bacterium
GGAGATTTCGAGCGTAAGGGAACTTTAATTTACGGCACAAACCGACGATGAGGCAAAATATCATTGTTTGTCTAAGTCTATCATGCTTTTTTGTTAAATCAAGCGATAAGCATACAATAAGCATACAAAACGGGCTTTCTAAGGTCAAAATCACCACACTGGCAGTGTGGGGGTCATCGGTTCGAATCCGATATGCTCCACCATTTTTTTGCCCAAATTCAAAAATTCAAGCTTATTTAAATTTATTGGATAGGACGGCTTTATTTAGGTATTTTTAGCTAGAAAAGAATGGTGCCGATGGTGGGATTCGAACCCACACTCCCGCGAAGGAACTGCGCCCTGAACGCAGCGCGTCTGCCAATTCCGCCACATCGGCTAAATCATTGAGTGAGCTTATAGATTAATACCAAAAAGAAGATTTTCAAGCTGGAATATTTAAAAATTGTTTTTTATTACAGAATCGGCGCAAAGAGGGCGCAAAAGTTTTCTCTTAGTT
The DNA here is from genome assembly GCA_019038735.1 of Victivallales bacterium. Lineage (GTDB taxonomy): Bacteria > Verrucomicrobiota > Lentisphaeria > Victivallales > Victivallaceae > JAHOYW01. The sequence continues at coordinate 497 of JAHOYW010000315.1, forward strand.
TAATAAAAACACTTTTGTTGTTGATGGCTTTCAGAGTTATTTCCTCGCAGGATGCGAGTTCTTCATCGAACTGCGCTTTTAGATCATCTATGAAAGTACCTTTTTGGACACAGAAATCAAGCTCGAAATTTAAACGAAAGCTACGGACATCGCAATTGCTTGAGCCCATGAATGCCCATTCCTCATCCACTAACATTGCCTTGGCGTGTGAAAAATTACCCTTTTTCTGAAATACTTTGACGTCGGAGGATAGCAGAGAACGATAAAAACTTTGTGATGCCTGGGCGACAAAAGGATGATTGTTGTTCTTGGGGACGATTATACGCACATCCACACCGCGCGCGGCGGTCATGGACAGTGCTTTGATATAGCTGTAATCCGGCACGAAATATGGTGTTAATATCCATAATGATTTTTTGGCTGTTGCGGCGGCGGTGAAGAAAACATTTTGCGATCCTTGATAGTTCTGTCCGGGACCGCTATCTACTACCTTTACTATTGATTCGCCCTCACTCTTCTGTGGCGGGAAATCGTATGGCAATTCCTCGGCAACCAGCTTGGATCTTGTTGAATATACCCAGTCTTTGAGGAAAGCCATTTGAAGTTCAGCAACGGCTGGACCGATGATGCGACAATGCAGGTCGTGAATGTGTTTTCGGCGCGGTAATTTTTTGGATTTAATGTTTTCCTGCGCGATATTGACCCCGCCGATATAAGCGATTTGTCCGTCTATAACCAGAAGTTTGCGGTGATTACGCAATTGAATCCGCCAAGGAGTAAAAATATTCAGAGGTGAAAATGGTCTGATTGAAAGATTATTCAGGTTTTGTTTTATATAACGGTGGAAAAAATATGTAAATGACGCCTTAAAACTTCCAAAGCTGTCGTATTGAACTTTTACGTCAATACCTTTCGCGGCTTGCGCTTCAAGTGCGTCAAAAAGAGCTTTGCCGACAGGATCGTCCATAATAATAAATGACTGCATCCTTATAGTGTATTTTGCTTTTTTTATATCTTCGAGCATTCGAGGATAAACGCTGGTTCCGTCGCGAAGAAGCTCCAGGTGATTGCCGCTTAGAGGCAGGCGCAGTGGTATAAGATTGTCGAGAATTTTTCTAACTTCCGGGTTGCAGCTTTCAGGTTTGGGAATAAATTTTTTCAGGTTTTCAAGGTAGTTTTTTATTTGCTTACCCATATACTTACTTTTGGAGGAATCTACAAAATTTTGAATTCGTTGAACCCGCACACCAATTGTTTTAATTCTGATTATGCCGAAAAAACAATAAAAAATCATGCCTATGACCGGCAATAAAATAATTACCAGCAACCACATCAAAGCACTGGCTGACTCATCAGTGCGGGTCAATAAAATATGAGTCGCAAAACCCAATTGCAAAATTAGGTAGATGGCGTAAATTGTAAATAAAAGCAAGCTGTGATCCAATTGACTAGTCCTCTAAATTCATTTAAGTATCTTTAATAAAATGCGCTTGAATATGCAAAAATCCAGTAATATTCGATTTTCTTTTAATTTTTTTTAGAGTTTTTAGTAAAAAGGCTGTAAGGTAGTTATTATTAGTATTAATGTAAGGTTATTTTTTTATGAATGAAATAAAATTGTTAGAAAAAATATTGCCTGTTCTAAAACAGGATAAAAATGTTGTTTTGGGACCGGGTGATGATTGTAGTGCTCTTGATCTTGGAACTGGTGATTTGTTGCTGCTAGCTGTTGATCAATTGATTAGCGGGGTTCATTACGAACGTTTAACGACTGAGCCGCGAATTGCCGGCGCAAAATTGTTGAAGCGTAACTTGAGCGATATTGCGGCAATGGGCGGCAAAGCGTCATGGGCTTTGCTGGCTCTGGCGACAAATACTGATGATGAAGAGTATTTATTAAATTTTTACGATGGTCTGCGTGTATCGGCGGAAAAATTTGGCGTGTCGCTTTGCGGCGGAGATTTTGCATCTCTAGCTCAAGGAGAAACTAGCGAAGTCGCTTCGTTGACGATTTTGGGTACTGTCGAACGGGATTTGATGTGTTGTCGTTCCGGTGCGCAAGCAGGTGATATAGTATTTGTTACTGGTGCGCTTGGGAATTCTTATGAATCAGGACGGCACCTGACATTTGAACCGCGTTTGGCGGAAGGACGTTTTTTGGCGGAAGGAGCTTATGCGAACGCGATGATCGACATAAGTGACGGTTTGCTGCTTGACGCGCAACGCATGGCTAAAGCCTCCGAACTTGCGGTGATGCTTGAACTGGAAACTATTCCAGTCAACGCTGACGCCAGCTTGGAACAAGCTTTGGGTGATGGAGAGGATTATGAGTTGTTATTTTGTGTTCCGGCTGACAAAGCGGAAATGTTAGGGAAGGAGTGGTCTTTTGAAACCGCTTTGACTTCCATAGGTGTAATAAGAGCAAATCCGCCGGGCGAAGTAGTATCTTTTGATGGCGATGATTTAAGTAAAAGATTTAAAAAGGGTTATGAACATTAAACAAGCTGAATTGATAAAAAGTCGTTCCGAACAGGAAACCGAAGATTTTGCCGCGCGTCTGGCGCAGGAGCTCAAAGCTGGATGTGTGATTGCATTGCACGGTAATCTGGGAGCTGGAAAAACTGTTTTTTCCAGAGGATTCGCGCGCGGATTAGATATCATTGAACCGGTATCAAGTCCGACTTACACTATTATCCAGGAATATCCACTTGAGGATGGGAATTGGTTTTTTCATTTGGATTTATACCGCATTGACACGCCGCAGGCAGCTTTAGCTTTCGGGGTGGACGAATATCTGGAAAGTCAGGAAGCCTATACTATTATTGAGTGGCCCGAACGCATAGATACTTTGCTCCCGGCACACACTATTCATATCAATATAGAACACGATGGCGAAGAATGTAGAATTATATCAAAAAGATGACTCTGCGCAGGCTGAGCCTGAGTAAAATGAAAGGCAATATCCAACTCTATAAAAATTGACGGGAAAAATATGAACGATGTTCGAAGTGAAGCACTCGGTGCTCTGAAAAAATATTTTGGATTTAACGCTTTTCTGGATAATCAGGAAGAAGTGATTCTGGATATTCTCAAAGGCGATGATTTATGTGTGATTATGCCGACCGGGGCGGGTAAATCCTTGTGTTATCAACTGCCTATTTTAATGAATCCGGGATACGGAATTATTGTTTCTCCGCTTATTTCCCTGATGAAAGACCAGGTTGACGCATTGCGCGCTAAAGGCATTCCCGCGGCATATATCAACAGCACTATTTCGCCGAGCGAGCAGCAGCGTATTTTGAGTGATGTCGCGATTGGTGATGTTAAACTGCTTTATGTCGCGCCGGAACGCTTTGGCATGAGTGCTTTTCAAAGTTTGATTGAACATCAGGCGCCGAGTATCATGATTATTGACGAAGCTCACTGCATAAGTC
>JAHOYW010000368.1 GCA_019038735.1 Victivallales bacterium
CAATCCCATCAGAAACGAGGCTGGGAAAAGTTTACAGACGCTGTCATTAAAAAGGTCAGCGACAAGGCAAAAGCAAGTGTCTTTGTACTTTGGGGTGGTTCCGCGCAAAAGAAAGTTCCGCTGATTGACGATAAACGCCATCGTGTGATTTGCGGAGTTCATCCTTCGCCATTATCGGCATCGCGCGGTTTTATCGGCAGTCGTCCTTTTTCCAGAATAAATGAAGCATTAAAAAGTTTAGATCGTGAACCCATGATTTGGGATTCAATAATTTCACAAACAGAATTTGATTTTTAGAGGTAAATAAATATGGAAATGAGTAATCAAATCGCTATGGCGATGATCGGCAGGGCTGAAACAGACGGATATCTTGACGGTCCTCTGATAGTTATTGAACAATTAGCGGACTGGGAAAAAGATATATTCGTCTTTATGTTCAAAGAAGTTGAAAAATATCTTTCATACAAGAAAGAACGTGTTCTGTCAGCGGACGAAATAGTTTCCATGTTTACTTATGTTTTTGCTAAAGCCGGAGAAGCTGTTACTACATGGTACAATGATCAGAAATTTACTTTTGATTCGCACGGAATATTTGATGGCAAAATTCCCATGTATAATGACGAAAAGCTTTTGCAGTATTTTAAAACGGTGACGCTCGCGTCAGATATGGCGGATGCTTTTGGACAATGGAGTTCTGAAAACGCCAAACTCTGTAGTCAAAACGATATAGATCCTATTTTACCTTTATTTGAGGCTCTGAAATGGACATGGCGGATCAGCATAAATCTTACCATTGATTACCTTGAAGAACTCGGATTCAAATTCGACTAAGTTTATTTTATATTTCGGAGAACTCCCTCGAGTTCTTCGTAATGTATCAATTGGTTGAATGGGAGAAGACCAGCAAGTGCTTTGGCTTCAACTCGGATACCATTCTCTTCAAGTATCGCGACAGGGTTAAGTCCCCCTACGACAACAGCTCCTATACAGCCTTCAGGAACAGGAATATTGAAAAGAGCTTGTCCTGCACGCCCAATTTCCATAAATCCTCCAAGTCCTATCATTTTGAGTTTTTCCGCTAGGCTAACAACTATATCATAGCTTTCCGCGGGAAATTCCCTGAAACCTATTCCTATATATCCGCTTCCGGTGGAAATAGCCCCGGTGTAATCGGTTCTTCCGCCGCGAATAAAAAGCTCAAGAGGGTCAAGACTGGTGCCGTCATAATTGATTATTTCCGCTAGACGAACAGCTTTATAATTATAAAGCTCCATTAATCCACAAAAAAGTGAACGTACAGGAATGCCGTGTTTGAGCAAAACCCCATTGAGAGTTATCGAACATACAGTACAAAGACCGACTTTCCCTTCAGGGATTGTCAAATCTTCAATTTTTTCTCCAGGTTTCAGAACGCCGACAAGATAGCCCATGGCGTATCCCATGGAAAACACCTTCTTGATTTGGTCAATTCTCCCAAGAAGAACCTCTCGATCCACAAGTGTGGTATTAACCACTACCGTCCCTGAGCGAAGTGAAAGGTCAAAATTCATTTGATAGGTCATCTGGTCAATTTTTGAAGACATATAGCCGACACGTTCAAGAATTCTTGAACTGCCGATTTCATGCCTTCCATCCTCGGTAATTACTCTGCCGCGCTTCCCCTCGGATTTAGTTAATCCAGCATTGTCAAGCTGCTGAAGATAGAGCCTGACTGTACGTTCGCTTATGTCATAAGCGGCAATATTTAAGGATTCGGTGATTTTGCTGCCACTTAAAGGGCTGGTGGAATTCTTGAGAACTTCAAGTATTGCCAACTTCTTTTTTTCTATTTTATCTGATGTCATAATTCAGACCTTTCCGGGGTTCATTGTTATAAAATTAAAAATAACACTAAAGAGCTAATGGCAAAAATACCCTCTTAATATTTAAAAGCAAGCTTGATTAAGAAAAAAACAAGGCAGTTATTGGCAATATTGCCAATAGGATTTTTTAATTTCTATATTTTTTGCTTCTTTATTTGCTTTTTTATATTAAAAGATATATTAATTACACTAAACACGGCATAATAAAGTCATATCATTGGCATTAGTTTGCCAAACAATTATTAATATAACAACAAGGAGACGGACGTAAAATGCATAAGTACGCACAAGGAGTTTATGAAAATTTGGAAAAAGAGATGCCATGGCAGAAAGAATTTTTGCAAAGTGTATTTGAGGTATTTGAATCATTAAGACCTTTACTTAATAGTGATACGAAATATGAAAAGTATCGCATTTTGGAACGCATCACAGTCCCTGAACGTATTATCATGTTTCAGGTTCCATGGGTTGATGACAAAGGGGAAATTCAAGTAAATCGTGGATATCGGGTACAGTTTAACAGTGCGATCGGTCCTTATAAAGGAGGATTACGCTTCCATCCTTCAGTCAATTTGAGTATTCTTAAATTCCTCGGATTTGAGCAGATTTTTAAAAACAGCTTGACTACACTTCCTATGGGCGGCGGCAAAGGCGGCAGTAACTTTGACCCCAAAGGCAAGAGTGATATTGAAATTATGCATTTTTGTCAAAGTTTCATGCGTGAATTACAGAATCATATTGGACCAGATACAGATGTGCCTGCCGGAGATATTGGTGTCGGCGGACGCGAAATCGGTTACCTTTTCGGCATGTACAAAAAGATTGTCAATGCACACCAGAGTGTACTTACAGGCAAAAGTCTTAATTTCGGGGGCAGCTTGATTCGTCCTGAAGCTACTGGTTATGGTAATGTTTATTTCGCAATTGAAATGTTAAAGACTCGTCGAGAAGATTTCGATAATCGTAACGTTATGATTTCCGGTTCAGGTAATGTCGCGCAATACACTGCTGAAAAAATAATCAGCGAGGGTGGAAAAGTCATAACGATGTCTGACTCCGGCGGTACTATCCTATGCAAAGACGGCTTGACCCATGAAACTCTTGAGTTTATCATGGACTTGAAAAATGTCAAGCGCGGGCGGATAAGCGAGGTAGCTGATAAAGTCAGTAATGTTGAATATGTTGCTGGTCAGAAACCATGGCAGTTAGCAGAAGCAAGCGTAGCCTTGCCAAGCGCGACTCAGAATGAGCTTGATTTGGAAGATGCTAGAGAATTGGTCAAAAACGGCTGTATATGTGTATCTGAGGGCGCAAATATGCCGACAACTCCAGACGCGGTTGAATATCTCATAAAAAATAATGTATTATTCGGTCCGGGCAAAGCAGCCAATGCCGGCGGCGTGGCTACTTCCGGTCTTGAGATGAGTCAGAATGCAATGCGTCTTGGCTGGGAAGCTGAAAAAGTTGATAACAAACTTCGCGAGATTATGTGCAATGTTCATACTGCAAGCAAGGAAACCGCGGAAGAATTTGGCATTAAAGACAATTACGTTCTTGGAGCCAACATTGCCGGTTTCCGCAAGGTTGCTGACGCGATGATTGATCTGGGTGTATGAAACAAGTATATTTTCAAGCAGGGATGGCTCAATTAGCCGTCCCTGTTTTTTTTGCGCAATACTGTTTTTATAGAAAATATAGGCTTTTTAGCAGTATAGTTATGATAAAATATTGCAATATTTAATTTTATGATTATTGTTATTTAGCTTATAGATTTAATTTTGCTCATATAAAAGCTTGAGGTCTTATGAATTCAGATAGTTATAAGTATCTAGATATAAACGGTGTATCAATTGCCTATATGGATTCAGGCAAAGGGCAAACTATATTATTAGTGCACGGCTTTGCTTCATTTTCATTCACATGGCAAAAAATGCTCAGCTTTTTTCCTGAAAATTTACGAATCGTCAGCATTGACCTTAAGGGATATGGTTATTCTGAGAAAATTTGCGATGAGTTTTTGTCTCCTTTTGATCAGTCTAGGAT
>JAHOYW010000014.1 GCA_019038735.1 Victivallales bacterium
TGCAAATGGAAATGTCCCCATACGACCTCACAAAAGGCAGAATCGTTTTTCGTAAGAAATAAGACGAACGTCGCCAAAAGCTTTTTTTCCTACCAGTCAGTTCTATCGTATGAGCGGTAGCTGATTGCTTCGAATAAATGATCTTCACTGATTTGCGCTTGACCAGCCAGGTCGGCGATTGTTCTGGATACTTTCAGAATGCGGTCGTAGGCTCTTGGGCTCAAATTGAAATTTGTGATCGCATGACGGAGTAGTAATTCACTCTTTTTGCCAAGTTGACAAAACTTTTGCAGATGTTTACTCGACATACCGGCATTGCAATAAAAATCCACGTCCTTAAAACGCTCGTTTTGAATTTTCCTGGCAAGTATAACACGTTCAAGAATTGTCGCGCTGTTTTCGCCGTTCGGCGCGGAAAGCAATTCATCATGGCTCAACTGGCTGACTTCTACGTGCAAATCAATTCGATCCAGTAATGGACCTGAAATTTTATTGCGGTAACGCCGTTTTTCGTCAGCTTTACAACGACAACCCAGTTTCGGATTCTGCAAACCGCATGGACAGGGATTCATTGCCGCGACCAACATGAAATTAGCCGGAAAACTATAACTGCCGGCGGCACGCGTGATATTGACAACACCATCCTCCATCGGCTGACGCAAAACCTCAAGTACATTACGTTTGAATTCCGGAAATTCGTCCAAAAATAAAACACCATTGTGAGCCAGACTTATTTCACCGGGCCCGGGATTTCCTCCGCCGCCAATTAGTCCAACATCGCTGATTGTGTGATGCGGAGCACGAAAAGGACGACGGTTTAACAAAGGCTCGCCATCAGAAAGCATTCCAAGTACACTATGGATTTGGCTGGTTTCAAGCGTTTCATTCAAAGACATCGGCGGTAATATACTAGGCATACGTTTAGCAATCATGCTTTTGCCGGTTCCCGGCGGTCCAATCATCAAGCTGTTATGTCCGCCAGCGGCGGCTATTTCCGCGGCACGTCGGGCGACCGCCTGCCCTTTGATTTCGTCAAAATCCGCAAGATCGACCTGATGTGTATGAATGTAATTTTGTAAATTTGCTTTGTAAGGGAAAATATCACCCTCGGTAAAAAACGCTACCGCATCGCGCAGATTATGAATCGGAATAACCGGAAAATCTCCCGCCGCCAGAGCTGCTTCTTCAGCGTTTCCATAAGGAACCAGCAAGGTGTTTATCTCATTTTTTGAGCTAATCTTGATTGCAATCGGTAAAGCTCCGCGTACCGGCCGTACTGATCCGTCCAAAGCTAATTCACCCACAACAGCGGTTTTCGCTAAAAGATTCCGGTCAATATGTCCTGTTGCCGCCAGCATCGCCAGAGCAATTGGCAAATCAAAAGCGGCACCTTCTTTTTTGAGAGCCGCAGGAGCGAGGTTTATCAGGGTATTGCCGCACGGGTGAGCAAAGCCTGAGGACTGCAATGCCGAACGTACTCTATCTTTGCTTTCTTTAACCGCGGCATCCGGTAAGCCAACAATTGAAACAATTGTTTGTTCCCCTCGTTCAGTCGCGTGAACTTCCACTTCTACAGGAAAAGCGTTAATTCCAATAATCGACGCTGACCAGGTTTTTGCAAGCATTAGTTTTCTCCTCGAAATTATTTTCTATTTTTTGCAACGATAGACAATTGCCGGCGGTATATTATTCCAGACTACACGCGAAATTTTCACTTCCTTGAATGATTTTTTAAGCAGTTTTTTGAAGCGTTGCCCCGCTGGCAGTAATAATCCCTGCAAATAGGCAAAAGTCGTAAAATACCCGCCTTCGGATAAAGAATCTACTACTGCATTGAGAATGCCTAACTGGAGTTTTTCCGGGAAAGCCGCCCAGGGCAAACCGGAAACGATTGCATTAAGATTTGTTATATCAGCATTTTCCATTATTTCCGGAAGATTTTCAGCACTGTCATTAACAATATTCAGGCTAGGTCGATTCTTGCGTAAAGTCTCATACAATTTTTCGTCAAGCTCGATAGCGACAAATTTAGTTTGAGGATTAATGCGGGCAAGTATTTCATCAGTAATCACGCCGGTTCCCGGTCCTAATTCAACCACAGCTTCCGCGCTTTCAATGTTAATATAAGAAGTAATTTCTCGACATAAAGCCGGAGATGAGGGCAAAAGAGCCCCGACAACTCCGGGGTTTGCTAAAAATCTTTTTAAAAATAGTTGTTTTGTCATAATATTCGTTCCTTATATTTAAAAGTTAGAAAACATTATTTCATGGTCATATTTTTCAAACTCAGCTTTTGGGATACCCTCCCTGAACTTTCCACGCATTATGAAGATAATTTTCCCCCGTGGACTTGTCTTAAGCAAGTCCAGAAATTGCTTGTTTGAAATCATCCTGGCTTTCGAATCTTCATGCTTCAAACCTAACTCCAGTTCACCGCCATGAGTATAAAATAGCATGTCCTTATTTTTGAACTCCCAAGCTACCGCATGCATCATATTCGGATGCACCACAAGAATCATTCCCGGTTTAACACGATTCTTAAACTGCTCAAGATAAATACCCTGTGCTTTGCCTTCGAGAATAGCATCCGGTATTATAAAATGTGAAAGAAAAAATATTAGTACCGGGCTCAACAACAAAAGATATAATTTCGTCCGGTATCTTTTTGCCCGGTACATTTTGAACAAGCAAAACGCAGAAATAAAAATTGCCACTCCTGCTAAAAGCCATTTCCATAGTTCATCCGGTCTGTACAGACCAGTAAAAAATCCATTGTCGGCGATGATCTGAACTACAGCAAAGCCACACGCCCCTACAAGTAATAAAATCATCAAAAATTTTGCCGTTACATCGAAGATTTTGGACTTGTCACTGCGAAAATATTCCAGCAAACCGCGGCTGAACAAAATAGCAAAAGGCATAAAGCAGGGTAAAATATAAGTTGGCAGCTTCCCACTGCATGCCGAGAAAAACAGAAAGGGGAAGGCAAACCAGCAAATCGCGAATTTGATTAATTTATCTTTGAGCAAATTAGAAAAATGATTTTTGAAGCCAACAAATGCCGACGGGATAAACAAACCTAGCGGCATAAGTCCGGCTGCCAAAAACGGGATAAAGAAATAAAATGGTTCTGGATGGTGAGTACCAGCGTCTTGAAGAAAACGTTTAACATGTTCGTCCCAGAAAAAATAGTGCCAGAAATCCGGTGCCTGCTGGTGAATCATAAGAGCCCATGGCAAAGATATTATAATCGTAAATGCCAAAGGAATCCATGGCAGGACAAAAATTTGCTTCCAGCGTTTTGTCCAGATCAAATAAGGTATAATTGTTATCGCTGGAACCGCGAAAGCCAGAAATCCTTTAGTTAAAAATGCCAGCCCCGCAAAAATCCCGGCGACGGCTAAAGCTCCAAATTTAGACCAGCCCCATTTTTCCTGTTCACAGCCCAAATAAAAACATATCAGCGTAGCACTGACAAAAAACATTGTCGCGGCATCCAAAACCGCAAAAGTACCAACCCCGAAAACCATTCCGAAACTAAGAAAAAGTCCGGCTGACAAAAGAGCTTCCTCCGGGTCCTTGCGCGCCTTTAAAACTAGAAAAAACAGTAAAAATGCCGCTAGACCAGTCATTAAAGCGGAAGAAAAACGTACCGCAAAAGCGTTTTCACCAAATAATATAATTGAAACGGCATTCAGCCAATAACCCAATACAGGTTTTTCGAAATAGCGTACATCAATGAGTTTGGGAACAACCCAGTTGCCGCTCTCAATCATTTCACGCGGTATTTCGCCATAACGGAACTCGTCAGGCGTCAGCATCGGCCTGCCGCCCAGCGGCAATATGTAGACTAATATATATATAAGAATTAAACCGAAATAGTATTTCTTCATTTTTTAT
>JAHOYW010000220.1 GCA_019038735.1 Victivallales bacterium
GATAAATATAAATATAAAAAACTAGTAAAAGTAATATTAATAAAAAATAAAGGAAAATCCTTATGAAGAAAGTGCTTATTGGAATGTGTTTATTAATTGTCTTGAATGGAATTAACCTTTTTGCCGCGAAAAAATCGCTTTTACCAGTGGTGGAGATTAAAACTTCTATGGGTAATATGAAAGTCGAACTTTATCCGTCAAAAGCTCCGCTGACTGTGAAAAACTTTTTGATGTATGTGAAGAAAAAAAGTTATAATGGAACAATATTTCATCGAGTCATCTCTGGTTTCATGATTCAAGGCGGCGGCTTTGATGAAAATCTAGATAAAACAGCAACAGAAGCAGCCATCAAAAACGAAGCGGATAACGGTCTCAGCAATAAACGCGGCACAATCTCAATGGCAAGAACCAATGCTATTCATAGTGCGACCAATCAATTTTTTATCAACTTGAAGGATAACAGCAACCTTGATCACCAAGGCAAAAGAAATTTTGGCTACTGCGTTTTTGGAAAAGTAATCGAAGGAATGGATGTGCTTGATAAAATTGCCAAAGTAAAAATAACAAGAAAAAAACACTACAGAGATGTTCCACAAAAAACCGTACTAATCAAAGAAATCGTCAGGGTCAATTAAAGCTTAGTGCTGTTTTCGTAAATTATTAGTGCTTTGGCGTAATCACAGTCGGGGGCTAAACTTACTTTATGCGGAACGTTAGCAGCTAAGTACAAAGTATCGTTTGCATTCATTCGCTTGCAACTCGTGTCATCTGAAATATAAAAATCCAGCTCGCCTTCCAGCAAGACAAAAAATTCATCGGATTCATGCATCAGAAAATCACGTTCCAGTTTACCTTTGCGGTATTCCACTAGAAGCGGGTTTAATTTGCGGTCAATTTGCTGATGCGCCAAAACATGATAATGCATGCCGTATTCAAAGTTGTTATCCCTGATCAATTCTTGACCTTCATCAAGTTTTCCCAAAGTATATAGAGGCTTAAGCATATCTTTTTGGAAGAGCTCACTAATATTGACGCCCAGAGCCGCGGAAATTTTCTGCAATGCCTTTAGTGATGGCGTAATCCTGAAATTTTCCAGTCGGGAAATAAAACCTTTGCTGAAACCACTATTTTGCGCCAGCCTCTCAACTGTCATCTTCTGACTTTGCCGTAAACGTTTTATATTTTGTGAAAGTTCGAGTAAGTCCATTTGAGTCTCCAGTTTGTTTTTGCCGTCGCACCTTATTTAGCCATCGAACTCAAATTCGTATTGATCCAAAGCAAGTTCGGCTTTCATTTCGATAACATGTTTCTGTAATGCCGGATTCATCGGCACACCTTTATCTTTACGTTCCTGCCAGGTAAGATATTCTTTTTCTCCGGCGGTGTAGATGCGTTCGCACCCGGGAGCAACTTTTGAATTACGCAAGGCGCGCAGAATATCTCCAGTGGTTTTCTTGAATTCAGCCGGGTCAATAAAAGCATTAATATCAATAGCTATAAAGAAATGTCCTAATCTATACGGGCATCTTTCGCCGTCCGCGTCAAAGCCAAGCAAACCTTTCATAAAAGCCCCTTGCTGCAGAGCCGCCGACAATATCTCAACGACCGCCGCGTAACCATAACCTTTATAGCCACCGCCATCCTCACCGATTCCACCTAGCGGAGTAAGTGCAGCAGTGCCTTTTACTAAGTCCTCAAGAATCTGGTGAGTATCAGTGCGGGTCTTTCCATCTTCACCGATTACCCAGCCAGGAGGAACATCTTTCCCAGCGCGGTCATAAACTTCAAGTTTGCCGCGTTGCGAAACACTGGTAGCGCAATCGAGAAAAAACGGAAAATTTTCATCTGATGGCATACCAAAGGTCAAAGGATTTGTTCCAAGCATATTTTCAACCCCGAAAGTCGGTGCTATTGAGGGGCGCGCGTTAGTTCCGGTAATACCAATCATATCATTTTCAATCGCCATCAATGGATAATAACCAGCAATACCATAATGAGTGGAATTACGTACTGCCACCATCCCCATGCCGTATTTTTTAGCTTTATCAATAGCCATTTGCATAGCGCGTTTAGCGATAACATGCCCCATTCCATCGTGTCCATCGATTACAGCAGTGGTCGGACCTTCGCGAACAATCTCAAATTCCGTTACCGCATTCTGAATACCGAGTTTGATTCGATCATAATAAATAGGTTTCAATCTACCGATTCCATGTGAATCAATGCCGCGTTTATCAGCAGAGATTAAAACCTCAGCGCAAACCGCGGCATCTTCTTCAGGCACGCCTACACCAATAAAAACATCGCGCATAAAAGCTTCCATCTTATCAAATGACACCCAACAATTATCTTTAGACATAAACTTGCCTCTTTTTGTTATTTTGTTTACAACAAAGTTTACTAAAAATAAACATAACACAGGACTTGTTTTTTGTCAAGAAGTATTTTAAGAAAAAAAGAAAAAATAGCTGAAGATAAAATAAATTCAAAAAACTTTATTTTCTGCTTGTATTTTGCAAAAAAATGATTAATTTATAAGCCTTGTCAAAACAACAAGGGCGATTAGCTCAGTTGGCTAGAGCACTTGGTTTACACCCAAGTTGTCGGGGGTTCAAGTCCCTCATCGCCCACCATTTTTTTACCTCAAAACTACACTAATGTCTAAATATTATTAATACTGAAATGACTTCTAGTACCGATTTGCAATCTAACAGATAGTAATCATCATCTTTGAATTTATTTGCATTCAGGCTTTCAGCCCTGTTTTTACTATCCCTTAGATTGCAATTCGGCATAGGATAACTTTAAAGGTCATTTTTTTACCAGTAGACAAAAAAAAGCGGGCAATTAAGCCCGCTTTTTTTGATATCTTTACTATAGCTCTTCGCCAACCTGCCAGCGAATAAAACGTTTAATTTCAGCTTTAGGAGCTACTTTAGCAAAACAACTTTTGTCATCTTTCAGCCAAGGCTGTTTTGTTACACATACTTCGTTATACCATTTATTGATTTTGCCCACGAGAATTTTCTCGATGATGTTTTCCGGTTTTCCTGCCAACTGCGCTGTAGCAATTTCTTTTTCTTTTGCGATAGTTTCCGCAGGAATATCTTCAGCATTAATATATAGAGGATTGAATGCCGCGATATGCATGCAGAGGTCAGCAAGGATATCATCAGCGATTTCACCGCCAACTTCAACCATCACGCCAATACGTCCGCCCATGTGCAGGTATGTGCCTACTTTATCACTTGTAGTCCATTTTGCGGCACGACGTAATTGCATATTTTCGCCAATATTGGAAATCATACCAATTACGTTGTCTTTTTCAGCTTCCTGAGCTTTTTCAGAAACATCACCATTGGCATCATATTCAACAACACGTCCGATAATATCAGTCGCGAACGCATTAAATTTTTCATTTTTACTAACGAAATCTGTTTCGCAAAGAACTTCGATTGCAGCAGCTTTGCCATCTTTTACAGAAACAAAAACTTTACCTTCTTTAGTGCTGCGTCCAGCTTTTTTCTCGGCTTTAGCAATACCTGATTTACGAAGCTCATCATATGCGTTCTCGAAATCTCCGTCGGCGCTGATTAAAGCTTTTTTACAATCCAACATACCCGCGCCAGTTTTGTCGCGAAGTTTCTTTACCATTGTAGCAGTAATTGCCATAATATATTCTCCTTGTACAAATGTTTTTAATTAGTTAAGATAAAAGTTCAATTCTATCATCCCGTGGTCAATAGCGAGCTAATAATTGAACAGCAGTATTTTTTTATTTAGCGTCTTTTTTAGGTGCAGTTTTTTTAGGTGCAGCTTTCTTAGGCACAGCTTTTTTGGCTTCAGCTTTAGGCACAGCTTATTTCTTAGGTGCAGCATTTTTGGCTTC
>JAHOYW010000098.1 GCA_019038735.1 Victivallales bacterium
AAATCAATTATTCAGCTCCAATGTCATTGATGAAACAATTTGCCAAGCAAAATTTAAGTGAAGGCTGTATAATAAATTTTCTCGATGCTAAGGAAAATTATTCCTCAGATCCTTATTATATCTCAAAACAGGCTTTACACGACGCAACTTTAGAGGCCGCATTGAAATTCGTTCCAAAAATCCGCGTCAACGCCATAGCTCCAGGTCCGGTTCTGCCGCCACCAGAGTTCAATGGTCCCGGCATGCAGGATATCCTCAAGAATGTACCTTTGGGACGTCAGGTTTCTTTAAGAGATATTAGTGATGCCTGTTTGTTTTTGGTCAGAAATGAATCTTTGACCGGGCAAATCATTTATGTTGACGGAGGTCAACACCTAGTTTAGCAATTTGATAAAAATAATTAACAATCATCTCATAGAAAATGTAAATGAGTTTGCAAAAAGCAGTTGCGTGAGTAGCTTGTTCCGCGGTAAAAAAATGATACATCCACTAAGAGTCAACCATTTGAAGCAATCGAGCCAATAGAACAGGTTAAGCCAACATCATTTCCCCACCTACATCTTCCTCCGGCAGCAACACCGGTTCTGCAAAAAAAAGCTGCTGCACTACCAGATCTACATACTATTGCGCCAGCTTGAGGACCAAATGTACAGGTATTAGTTCCACCGGCACTGGAGCCATCCACGCAACTTGCATCCACTTTGGACGCAGAAATAAAATGTAATTTCGGCTTAGAATATTTCATAACAAATAACTTAAAAATCCTCTAAGCGATATACATTGAAGCTATCCTGCTTTGCAACAACCTTCTGCGACATTGAGATTGCCGCCGGAATATTAGCTATTGCTTTGAGTAGCACCTCATAATCTGAAAGCATCAAAGTTTTGTTTTTTTTGTACTTTTCAAGTGTTGCTATGATTATGGCTCGACCGCCATTAGTAAGTACATGTCTACTAATTTGCTTGCTTTCTCCCTCCTCACTCCTGCTCATTTGTTTACCTAACTCCTCTTTATGTTTAGTAATGTCATAAACTAATATATAACAATAATTTTCTTTTGTCAAGTCCGTTGGTAAACTTTTCCTTTTTTTTATTGACAAAAATTAACAAGTGAGATATAATAAGAGCAAACAGCTAAACAAATGTATGGAAGAATATGACTATTGACTTGACAAAACGAAAAAATTTCGGAAGAAAGTTAAAAGTAATTTTAGCAAAACATGACATTCGCCAGAATGAATTAGCTAAAAAGCTCGGTGTCGGAAGGTCGTATATTAATCAAGTTTGTAGCGGAATGACGGTATTTGATGGCACAAAAAACTCGATTCTATATGATTTTTTACTTGACCTCAATACAAGCAAACAAGATTTACAGGATTATTCACGCCTTTATATTGAAGCACGGGGAAACTTTGACCTTAACACGATTATACTAAACAACGCTAAATGTGATCCTTTAAAATCTATTATTATTGAAGACATGGAGCTTTTTACAAAAGCTAATACTAAAAAATTTAGACGCTATCAAAAACGACTTCTCGAAGCTCAACGATTGGCGCAGCTCAGTCTTAACAAATAATTCTTTAAAAAATATTCATGGAGCTACAAAATGGCACAACGCAAACGAAAATGTATTGTTACTTATGCCAGTAGCTGGAGTGCTTTGGCTGCTGCCAGAAGTCTTGGTGCAGATGGTATTGAAGTAATCATCGGCGACAGCAATATAATGGCTCCCGGCAGCTTTTCGAAATATACCAAACATACATTTCTCTATCATGATCCTGATAAACACCCTAAAAAATATTTGGAAAAACTTCTTAAAGTAGCGAAAAAACATGCTGGGGAAAATATTGACTTGGTACTGATGCCGCTGCATACAGACTGCTTCATCGTCGCGGCAAATAAAAACCTTTTCAAAGGTATAGCCAAGATAGCTTTGCCAAGTTTTGAACAGATAAAACTTGCCGGCAACAAAGCTTTACTCGCAAAATTCTGCGATGAACATAATATTCTTATTCCTAAAACCTGGCAGCCTGATACTCTTGAGGAGTTTGAATCTAAAATTGATGACTTTAAATTTCCAGCTTTTATAAAACTACAGGAATCAAACGCCTCAATAGGGCTGAAAAGAGTCAAAAATCCAAAAGAAGCAAGAGAGTTTTTTAAATTTTCCATCAAGGACAGTAAACTTGATGAAGGTGAATATCCAATTATACAGGAAGCCGTTGCTGGTGATGATTTCTGCTCGACATTCCTGTTTAATCATGGCAAAAAGAAAGCCTCGATGACTTACCACAATATTTTAGATTACCCCCGCAACAGCGGCATGGGAGTATTGCGTGAAAATGTTGATGCCAGTAAAATGGAAGAAATTGGCGCGAATCTACTGCACTTACTGAACTGGCACGGCGTGGCAGAAATAGATTTTCGCTGGGATGGCAAAAACAAACCTTATTTGATTGAAATAAATCCCCGTTTCTGGGGAGGTTTAGGACAATCCATCGCTGCCGGCTGGAGTTATCCAAATATGTTATTTCAACTGGCAGTTGATGGAGATATTGATTTTATAACTCCAGAGGCTAATGATGTAAAAACCTTTAATCCATGTTTGGCTTTTATGTTGATGATTCAGGAATTTCATGAAGCCAAACATCCTATTGATGATATAGAAGCGGCATTTCATGCACTCAAAATACATTTCAAAGCTCATCATATTCATGCTCTGGAAAAATTCATAAAACAATTTTCTAAAGCCGTCAATCCCATTGACCGTTTTAAAGCAGTTGAAGAAGTCATACACGCAAAGCACGGTTCTATAAATGAGATGTTCAACTGGAAAGACCCTCTCCCTGTACTGGGACTGCTTTATCCGATAGCGGTATTTTTGAAACACGGCAGAATTTCCTCAAAAATGTTATTCTCAGGATCAAAGATTGAAAAAGTTGAGTTAAAGGAAAATAATTAAGTTCTATGCTGAAAATATTACTTTTTTTATTGGGTATCGCGGCATTCCCATTGGTGATTCTGATTTCACCGCTGATACTGCTTTTTCGTTTCGGCAATCGGAACGGCCCGAAAATTGGAGTGGCAGTTTCGGCGAGCTGGCCCTATTATCTGCAATACCTCCGAATTCCCTATGATTTAGCGCTTTGGCGGGCTGGCGGCAGGACTCTTACTATCGCTCCTTCCGACTTGCCAAATCTGGAAAAAATTTTGAACGGAGTTGACGGAATAATCTTAACAGGCGGAGAGGATATTGACCCGCAATTACATGACGGCACTCCGACAGCGCATGAATTATTAAATTCAAAGCGGGATAGGCTGGAATTAAAAATATTGGATAAAAATGAAGAACTAGACTTGCCCTTACTTTGTATTTGTCGGGGTTTCCAGCTTTTGGCGGTACACAAAGGCGGACATCTCAAAAATTTAAAACAGCATAAGCTAGGAATACATGATGCCAAAATTTTTCCTGACACCAAAGTACATGAAATATTACAAAAAGATAAAGTCAAGATACTTTCAATCCATCATCAAGCGGCAGAAGCGGCAGGTGACTTGAATGTAAGTGCATTATCTACTGATGACAACAATATTGAAGCAATAGAATGTCCTAAGGCTTACTGGACTATTGGAATTCAATGGCATCCTGAACTCCTAGCTCTTTCCTGTAAATGCAACCAGAAAATATTCAATACACTAATAAAAAAAGCGAGCGCGAATAAAAAATAATTTCAATTTGCACTTACTAAAAGTCTATCTGTTTAATATTGCGCCTCTAGAGACAGAGGCGGCTACATCTTTCTTGATTTTTAAATGTAGCCACGG
>JAHOYW010000198.1 GCA_019038735.1 Victivallales bacterium
ATTTAATAAGGACGATATTCACTATGAGACTGGTAAAACCTTCTGAAATCAATGAGAAATCTTTTAAGGACTTCATTGATGAAATTAAGTCTACAGGCGAAGATTTGGTTCCATCTTCACTTAATCAAAAAGATATGGACTTTCAAACCTATATTACAGCACTGAACAATCAATCAATTGGTAAATATATTCCAGACAACTTGGTTCCCGCATCTACATATTTCTTGCTGGATGATGAAAATCGAATATGTGGTGCTGTAAATATAAGGCACAGGCTGACTGAAAATTTAAAAATTGAAGGTGGTCATATCGGCTACGGAATACGACCAAAAGCAAGAAATCAAAACTACGGAACAGAAATACTGAAGTTAGCTTTGGAAAAAGTAATTGATATGGGGATAAGAAAGGTTCTTGTAACCTGTTGTAAAGAAAATGTAAATTCCGCAAGGATTATTCAGAAAAATAGCGGTGTACTCGATTCTGAAATTGAAAAGGACAATAAAATTATTCAAAGATACTGGATACAATTATGACAATTTCAGAAAAACTTTTTGAGCGTGCTTGCAAGCATAT
This sequence comes from Victivallales bacterium, assembly GCA_019038735.1. Lineage (GTDB taxonomy): Bacteria > Verrucomicrobiota > Lentisphaeria > Victivallales > Victivallaceae > JAHOYW01. The sequence continues at coordinate 574 of JAHOYW010000198.1, forward strand.
TCCCGGCGGTGTCAACAGTCCGGTTCGGGCTTTTGATGCGGTAGGGACTACGCCCGTCTATATCGAAAGTGGCTGCGGCAGCCGAATTTTGAGTGTGGACGGCAAAGAATATATTGATTTTTGCGGTTCATGGGGACCGCTGATTCTCGGACATTCCAATCAGGAAGTTCTCAGAGCTGTACAAGATACGGCAGAAAAAGGACTGAGTTTCGGAAGCTGTAATCCGCTGGAAGTCGAGTTTGCTGAACTGTTCTGTGAACTAATTCCTCACGTGGATATGCTACGGCTGGTTAATTCCGGTACCGAAGCGGTCATGACCGCTTTGCGCCTTGCCAGAGGCTTCACTAATAGAACAAATATCGTCAAATTTGATGGTTGCTATCATGGACACAGCGACTGCCTGCTGGTTTCAGCCGGCAGTGGACTGCTGACTAATTCGATTTCATCATCCAAAGGCGTAACTGACAAGGCGGTTTCTGAAGTCATCACCAGCCCTTATAATGATATTGAAAAGCTTGAAAAAATCTTTGCGGAACAAGGCGATACGATCGCGGCGGTCATCGTTGAGCCAGTCGCCGGAAACATGGGGCTGGTCATGCCGAAAAAAGGCTTTCTTGAAGCATTGCGCAAAATATGTACGCAATATGGAGCCTGCCTGATTTTTGATGAAACTATCACCGGATTCCGTTTTCACTGCGGCGCGTATTCAGAAATTGCCGGAATTACGCCGGACATAAGCACATTCGGCAAGATTATTGGCGGCGGAATGCCGATTGGCGCAATCGCCGCCGGAAAAGAAATCATGGAGCTTTTAGCACCATTGGGGGAAGTGTATCAGGCAGGGACTTTAAGCGGCAACCCAGTTGCTGCTGCTGCTGGGATTGCGACTTTGAGAACTCTTAAAGCAACTAATCCTTACTCTAAATTAAGCGAACTGGCGAGTTTGTTTGGCGACAAAATAAACACTTATGCTCAAGAAAATAAATTAGCTGTTCACTGCAAAACCTACGGCGGTACTTTTACGCTATTTTTCACCGCGCAAGATGAAATCAATAATCTTGAAGACGTCAAAAACTGTGATACAGAACTATTTGCCGCTTATTACCGCTATATGCTGGATAAGGGAATATATATGTCGCCGTCCCAATTCGAATTAAATTTTGTTTCTGCGGCTCATTCCAGACAGGATGTTGAAACAGCCGCGGACGCGGTCATTGAATTTCTTTCTACAAGGATAAAGCTATGAATAGCGGACACGGCGGAAATATACATAAATTAGCGGAAAAAGCGAATTGTACAGCTAGTCAGATTCTTGATTTCAGTTCCAGCATAAATCCGCTCGGACCACCGGAATTCCTGCGTTCAACAGTCAGCAGGTCGCTGGACAATATCGTTCATTATCCGGATCCGAAAGCGGAAGGATTGGTCGCGGCAGTTGCGGAAACCTTTGGCATTAATGCTTCATTCATTACAGCCGCGAATGGTTCTGAGCAGATTATCTATGCAATTCCACGAGCGTTTAAGCTCAAAAAAGCCTTGATTTTAGTTCCTTCTTACATAGATTATGAAGCAAGCTGTAAGCTTTCCGGACTTGAAATAAACTACGCCTACATGGATGAAGCAGATAATTTTGCGCCTGATTGTGAAAAAATCAGTGAGCTCATAGAAAAGAATATGCTGGTATTTATTGGACAGCCCGGCAACCCGGCAGGTACAGCGGCTCATCAAAAACAATTGCGTAAACTTGCGGAGAAACATCCAGATTCGACTTTTGTCATTGACGAAGCTTTCGCGGATTTTTGCGAAAAAGATTTTTCCTTATTGCCGAATATTCCGGAAAATGTCATTATTCTGCGTTCTTTGACTAAATTTTTTGCTGTTCCCGGCTTGCGTATCGGGCTTGCTTTCGCGTCTGAAATTAATAGTGCTCTTATTAATGAACAATTAGCGCCGTGGTCAGTCAATTCAATAGCTCAGGAAGTCGGCAAAAAAATAATGACCGATTCCGACGACTATATTAAAGAAACTATTGATTTAATTCAGCCGCTCAAGAAAAGATTGACTGAACAGCTTGAAGAACTTGGCTTAAAAGTTTTTCCCGGCATGGCTAATTATCTGCTGGTAAAACTTCCTAAAGAAAACAAAACTGTTTTCGATAGATTATTGCTGGAATACCATATCGCTATTCGGGATTGTGCTAATTTTAAAGGATTAAGTTCTCAGTTTTTCCGGGTCGCGGTAAAAAATAAAGATCAGAATGATTATCTTGTCAGTGCTTTAAAACATCTTTTGAGCACTAAAAGCTCGAAGAAATCATTTTATTTTAAAGCTAAGACGAAGTCACCGTCATTGATGATTCAAGGAACTTGCTCTGATGCCGGGAAAAGTATTCTGACTTCCGCGTTTTGCCGGATTTTGCTACAAGACGGCTATAATGTAGCTCCATTTAAATCTCAAAATATGGCTTTGAATTCATACGTTACCGCAGATGGCTGTGAAATGGGACGAGCTCAGGCGGTACAAGCTCAGGCGTGTCGTCTGGCACCGGATGTCAGAATGAATCCTATATTACTGAAGCCATCTAGCGATACCGGCTGTCAGCTTATAGTAATGGGTAAAGCGATAGCCAATATGGAAGCTAAAAAATATTTTTCCGCAAAGCAGAAACTATTTCCAACGGTTATGGAAGCTTATGATTCGCTGGCAGCTGATTATGACGCGATTATTCTTGAAGGCGCGGGAAGCCCGGGTGAGATGAATCTCAAAAAACATGATATTGTAAATATGAATATGGCTCGTTACGCGCAAAGTCCGGTACTGCTTGCCGGAGATATTGACCGCGGCGGAACTTACGCTTCATTTATTGGTACACTTGAAACATTTTTGCCCTGGGAACGGGAATTATTGAAAGGATTTCTCGTGAATAAATTTCGCGGCGACGCGACATTATTGAAAGATGCTCATGATTATGTGGAAAATTTTACTGGCAAACCGGTACTAGGCGTAATTCCCTATTTGCATGATATGGGCATCCCTGAAGAAGATTCTGTATCTTTCGCGCTGACTCGTTCCTGTGAGAAATTCGATAAAACGCTGGATGTTGTTTTGATTGAATTACAACATATTTCAAATTTCACTGATTTCAATCCTTTTGAAATCGAACCTGATATTAATATCAGAAAAGTACGTCATCTCCGTGATCTGGGTAATCCAGATGTGATAATCATGCCCGGAAGCAAGAATGTG
>JAHOYW010000257.1 GCA_019038735.1 Victivallales bacterium
GCCTGATAGATACTCATTTTTATCTTCCGTGAATTATTTTAGCTATAAGTTAAATAATATAGCTTCAAAAGTGAAAAATACACACTCGAAAATATTAAAATGTACAATTAATTAGGGCTTTAGTTAATTGACTTAGGTCCTCGCTGGAAATAATATATGGGGGCATGATGTAAATCAATTTTCCGAAAGGCCTTATCCATACTCCGGCGTCAACGAAATTTTTCTGTATAACTGCCATATCGACGGCTTCTTTCATTTCGACGACTCCGATAGCTCCGAGTACCCGGACATTTTTGACTTTTGGAGAGTTTGCGGCGGGAGCAAGTTCCGTTTTTAATTGTTTTTCAATGGCGGAGACTTTTGCTTTCCAGTCATATTGATCCAGCAAGTCTAAAGAAGCTTTTGCGACAGCGCAAGCCAGTGGATTTCCCATAAAAGTCGGGCCGTGCATGAAGACTCCAGGCTCAGAACTCGAAATAGTATGCGCCACATCCTCAGTCGCCAGCGTTGCCGCTAAGGTCATATATCCACCCGTCAAGGCTTTGCCGATACACATTATATCAGGTGTAACTCCGGCGTGTTCGCAGGCAAAAAGTTTACCACTGCGTCCGAAACCAGTAGCAATTTCATCAAAAATCAGCAGGACATTGTGTTTGTCGCAGAGTTTACGTAATTCAACAAGGTATTGAGGCGAATAAAAACGCATACCACCAGCACCTTGAACGATTGGCTCAAGGATTACAGCGGCGATTTTATCGGCGTGCTTTTCCATGCTTGCGCGCATTTCGACAATATCATCTGGATTCCATTCTTCCTCAAAACGGCATTGCGGAGCTTCAACAAAATAATGTTTAGCAAGTATATCTGTGAATAATGAATGCATTCCAGTATCCGGATCGCAAAGTGCCATAGCTCCAAAAGTGTCGCCGTGATAGCCTGAACGTATTGTCAAAAGACGGCTTTTGTTTTTCAAGCCCTTGGCTTGCTGATATTGCAGAGCCATTTTGACCGCGACTTCCACGCTGATCGAACCGGAGTCCGAGAGGAAAACTTTTTGCAATGCTTCAGGTGTTATTTCAATAAGTTTGCGGCAAAGCTCGACGGCTGGCTGGTGAGTGATGCCGCCGAACATGACATGCGCCATTTTCGCGAGTTGTTTTGTGATTGCTTCATTCAGGGCAGGGTGATTGTAGCCGTGTATCGCCGCCCACCACGAAGACATGCCGTCAATAAGTTCGCGTCCATCGGCGAGCTTTAAGCGTACACCCAAAGCGGATTCCACCGGATAAACCGGCAACGGTTCCAGCATCGAAGTATACGGATGCCAGATATGTTCTCTATCAAATTTTAATAGTTCATTTATCACAAACAATATATCCTTTTATCTATCATTTGCGATGTAGCCACGGCTGTCTCCAGCCGTGCTTTCTAGTTTGCATCTCTAGGGACAGAGGCGGCTACATCTGCTATCTTATTCCCCTTAACATCCATGTAAATTTCATAATTAATGGTACAAAAAACAAAATTAGGAAAAATCCCCATTTAATATAAAAAATATCCTTTTTTGACGGACTCCAAGGTTTTCTTATGATTAAAACAATTACAGACACCCAAAAACCAGCCATTGAAACAAGCATATATTGACCACATTGACCACCATCAAGAATCATTGCAGAAAATAGCAATAAAACCATTTGATATGCCAAAGAAAAGAATATAGCTTTTTTATATTTATTGTGAAATAGATTGGCTTGTTTTTTGTTCATAGCAATTAACTTAATTATAGATTTTTTAAATTGATATATTAATGGTAGTGCCTAATAGGTGATTTGCAAAGATAAAGAGAATGTTTCAACGTTTGCCTGGACTGACTCTGTTGGTAAATTTTTTATTCTTATCTATATCTGCAAGGGCATAGAGAGTATTTTGATATTTTCGCAAGTCTTTACAGATTGCATGAATATCGGATTTAAATTTTTTCGTATGTTCCATACGATATTTTCGAACTTCACTTACAAATAGGTCTTTCATGATTCTTTTCCTAGTAATTCTTTTTTTTGGCAATGGCTTCTAGTATTTCTGAGCTTATTGAAATTGGATCAATCTGAACAGAAAGTACAGTGTTGCAAGATTTACACAAATAAGAAATTCCTCTCCATGTCTCACGACCAAATCCTGCAGATACAGAAATATTTTCTAGTTTTACATTTGAAATTTTTGTTTCGCATTTTGGACATTTACCAGTATTAATCATATTGATTTCTCCATTTTAGAACTTAGTCATAAATGATACCATAGTGATTAATAGATGATTTGCAAATAAAGTCATGCAATATTCTTCCCTTTGATAATTGGATATTCCGTGTTGGATATTGGATATTCATTTTTTTGAAGAGCTGAATATTCCGCTGAAATCTATTGTTGGTGGATTGTTTAAATCTTTTATTTGTGGCGACACGATTAGCGGCGCGGCGATATTATGAGCTTTCAGCCAGTTGCTTATGATTATTTTTGAATCCTCGGCTATTGCTGGATTTTCCTGCGGATATTCGTTATAAACGACTCCGGCGATAGGAATATTTCGAGTTAATGCCGCTTCTAAAGTTAAAAGCGTGTGGTTGATACTGCCGAGTCGAGCCGAACTGACGATGATCAATGAATATTTTTGCTCGGCGACAAAATCAGCGGTCAATAAATTTCTGGTCAAGGGAACCATGAGTCCACCAGCTCCCTCAAGCAGTACGCAGTCATAAGATTTAGTGAGTTTATTGATACATTCAGCGATATATTGTGGATCAATAAGGCGTCCTTCAATTTCGGATGCGAGATGCGGCGAGGCGGGAAACTTAAATATATATGGACATGTCTCTTTGGCAAGGTCTTCTGGGAGCAGATCGATTCCCTCGATTTTGCGGTGGGTAATGATGTCTTCGGCAATCTCTTGACAGCCGGTTTGCACAAGCTTAGCACTAATGTATTTGACTTTATCCGAACGTAAAAAACGAGCCAACAAGCCAACTACGATGCTTTTGCCAATATCGGTATCGATTCCTGTTATAAAAAATGTTTTCATTATTGCATGTCCACTTTTCATTATAGTAGTTGTAGGAGCAGCTTGCTCCGCGACCTTTAGATTCTGACAACTCTACTAATTATATCCAATTCACGGTTTTTTGTCGCGGAGCAAGCTGCTCCTGCGACTACTTTTGGCAAATATACTTTATTTCTTCAAATTGGCGATAATGATTATCGGGTGATATGTTAATGATACGCCGGATTTAGTTTGATTATGTTCAATATAGTGCTTGATAAAGTTTTGTAAATCTGATTTCGTCCATATTTGTTTAGAAACTGCGGTAACCCCGGTTTTCTGCAGGTGGCGGAGGACATCCATAGGAGTCTCAAAGTGAACTTTACGGATATTTTCGTGATAGCAGCTTATTTCAAAATGTTTCCCGACAGCATTTTTTAGTTCCGGTGCGGAAAGGTAATTCAGAGCTTTGCCGGTAAATTCAGTTATTTCACAGGCGTTGCCGGGACCGAAAGTGGAAAATGCCAAAATAGCGCCAGGATTAAGGATTCCGGCAAGCTGTTCCAGAACTTTTGGCAGATGGTCGAGCCACTGGAAAGTCGCGTTGGATGTAATTAAATCAAGATTTTGTGGTAGGGCAAGGATATTTTCGATATCGCCGCTGATAAATTCCGTGTTTGGATATTTTGAGCTTAATTTAGCGCATTCATCAACTAGATCATTGAGATAAAATTTTTCGTATTCAAACATTTTGGCAATCTGGCGCGTCATGATG
>JAHOYW010000377.1 GCA_019038735.1 Victivallales bacterium
TATCACAAAAAAGAAGATTTATGAATTGTTGATTGCGAATAATTGCCAAAAAAAAGGCTGACTGCGTATAAATGCAGTCAGCCTGTATATTAATTCAGGTGTAATTATTTTTCTAGTCGCCAGTTGATGAATATCATGAATGGAGCAATCTCATTCGGGAAATTACTGAACCACTTTTTGTTTGTCGTGATAACATTAATAAGACCGAATTGAAATCCTGTTTTTTTACCTTTTGCAATATTAAGAAAACCTAATTGAGCACCATGGAGATCTTTGTCCGCATTTAAAAATCCCAATTGTACGCCCTTGTATTTATCGCCGTAATTGATGAAGCCGAGACTGAGTCCACCGCTGTTGCCGGCAGTTCCATTAACAATTCCCAAAGCGAATGAAGTCTGCGGATTTTCTCCCCAGAGACTCAGGGTAAGACCTTCTATTTTCTGATTACGGTCGTGGAGCGCGATACCCGGAGCGACACTTGCCTGAAATGCCTTTGGAGCTGCGAACGCGGACGAAGTAATTACACATGTAAGTACACAGAGGATGAGAGTTGTGATTGTCTTGGACATTTTTCTTTCCCTTTTTAATTGTTACGATTTTTGCTTAATGCTTGACTTTAATATGGCATTGGAACATGAAAAATCAAATGTCTCTTTAGTGAAAATTCCGCAGTTATCCAATGTTTATCGGCAATCGTATGTATCTGGACGCTATGTACTGCATCGGTGAAAAGTGATTTTGGAACACAAAAGAAGATGCTAAGTGTCACTTAAATTCTTTCAGGATGTGAGGGAAACTATTTTGCTGTAATATTCTACGCATTTTTCCTGGAGTATTTCCGTATTTTTTAAGAAAGGTGCGATGAAAATATGCTATATTATTGAAATGGCATGTAAAGGCGACTTGTAAAATCTGCATATCTGTCGTTGCCAGCAAATCAATAGATTTCTTTAAACGACAGTCTAAAATATACTCCCGCCAGCTAAGTCCGGTTATTTCCTTTGTCAGCGCGGCGAAAACAGACCGACAGGTGCCGGTTTTGCGAGCTGCCTGGGCTAAAGTTATTTCTAGAGATGAATCCATTGCCGCGCGTTGGCATAATCGAGTTATTTTTAAACGTTTTTTATCTATTTTCGGATTAATAGTTGATGCTTCAAGATTAGTACTTCTCAAAAATGCGACTAGTAGTTGAACCAGTAAGGAGTCAATTAGTTCATTTTGAAGTAATCCGGGGGATGAAAATTCTTTATAAAGAAGCCTGATTGTCTCTACATTAAAGTTAAGGTAATCGGGGGTGTTGCCGGAAAAATAACATTTTTTAATTTGTCTGTTTTTAAGTTGCTCCTGCAGGCGCAGATAACCTGATTTTGCTAAATGGTTTTTATCAAAACATACAAATATGAATTCAGATTCAACACCTGGCATGAATTCTATATGATGTTTACATCCACTGTAGAGCATAAATGCTCTGCCGCGTTGAAAAGCGCATCTTTGACCTTCGATATGCTGTATGCCTTGGTTATTCAGACAAATAAAAAATTCATGCATATCATGTTGATGAGGCTCCATTTGATATGCAGTTTTTTGATAGTTGCTCCAAATCATTTTATACGATAGTGTAGTTTAAATAATAGTTAGTATAAGAAAATTACGATAATTGCTAATATAATAGTATATTAATTTAATTCAAGGAATAAACTATTATGGATTTGAAAACTTTTGACTGGGATACAAGGATAAACATTTGGGAAAAATGGTGGAATAAAGAATTAGGACGTCCGATTTTTAAAATATCGACTCCCACTGATATACAAAAGATGGCTGCTTCAGAGTCGGTTAAACCTTTTTTAGGAATGTATGATTTCAGCATAGATGCGGAAGACATCGTAAAAAAGATAAAGAAGCAGAATGAACAGGAATGTAAGCATCGTGACGCATCATATCCTAACGTTTGGATGAATTTTGGTGCTGGAGTTCTCGCGGCTTTCGTTGGCGGGGAAGGGAACTGCGGAGAAGATACTATTTGGTTTGAAGCCGGTGAATTTGAGGGCTGTGATATTAAAGATATATCTATAATATTTAATCGTCAAAGTAAATGGTTTCTGCGTGTTGAAGAATTTTTTAAAGCCTCAGCTAAGCATCTTGGTGGAGAAGTTCATATAGGGCAAACCGACATTGGCGGAACGCTGGATGTTCTAAGTTCCCTGCGTTCGGGTGAGATGCTTATGTTTGATATGTATGATAACCCTGATGAGGTCAAAAGATTGACTTGGGAGATTCATGAAGCGTGGTTTGAAGTCTTCAATTATTTCAATTCTTTGCTGTCAAAGTCCAATCATGGATATTCATCCTGGGCGGGAATGCTTTCACAAAAAACACATTGTATACTGCAATGCGATTTTGCTTATATGATTTCTCCTGACCAGTTCGAAGAATTTGTTTTGCCGGAGCTGGCAAGCAGTTGCAAAAGAATGGAACGGGCATTTTACCACCTTGATGGCGCTGGACAACTTGGACATCTTGATCATCTGCTGGCAATACCGGAATTAGTCGGAATCCAATGGGTTCCGGGAGCTGGTGCGCCGGATTGTTCGAATTGGCCGGAAATGTACCGGAAAATCGCCGCTGCTGATCGCCTTATGCAGGTGATTGTGCATGGGGTTGATGTGATAGAAAAAGTTTTGACACAGGTCGACAAGCCGGAATTGATTCAATTTCAAGGATATATCAATAAAGGCGAAGAGGAGCGGCTCAATAAAATTTATCGAAAATTTGGAATCGAGCCGATTTAAAATTAGTTTACGATATATTTCTAAGGTACTGGCTTGGTGAAATTCCGAGGATATTTTTGAATGTCCTTGAAAATGAATATATGGAATGGAAATTGAGCTGTTCCGCGGTTTCTGAAACATTCATATTCCAGTAGCTTAACAGCTCACATGATTTTCTAATTCGTACCTGCATGTGCATGGCTTTTGGGGAAATTCCATGTATTCGACGAAATGACCTTCTGAAATGCGATTCACTCAAACCTGATTTTTTTGCTAAATCTTTGATATTGATAGATAAGTCAGGATGTTCGCTAATGTACTTGCCGGCATTGATTAATCTGTCATAATTAAGAATATTTTCCTTATCATGCCCAAGTATTTGAGCTTGGATTTCCGCTAGAAGTTCAAGTAGTATCCCGGAAGTGATTAATGCATTATCAGCTTTGCAGTCAGTATGGAGCGAGCATATTCTAATCATCAAAGCTTTGATTTTATTTGAATTAATTAATTGAAGTTTGCCTTTTAGTTTTCCCCAGAATGTATCGCTGATCTTTGGGTGCATGAACTCATCGAAATTCGATAAATCTTGTGTGCCGGGTGGGATACATGCATTCCAATGGCTTCGTTCTGCACTATATATTAGATCGAAATGCAGATAAATACAGTGCATTTTTTCTGAAGTTCCACTCATGTTGTGAATAGTGTCAGGCGGAATTAACACCGCATCGCCGGAGTTTACTGTGAAATCTTTACCATCAAGTGAAAACACGCCTTTGCCGGAAGCGATAAATACCAACAGGTAATCCAAGAGTTTGCGTCCTTTTATATTCCAGCGTGGACGCCATTGATTTCCGCTTTGGCGTAGATATGGATTTAGATTGCTCAACATCCAGATGCTTTTAGAATCCAAAGCTTCTGATTCTATGAATCCAGGTATTTTTTCTTTTCTTGACATAGATAAAAGTTGTTTTTGTTAAATAATAATCAATTATGTTAAAGATTTATGCTTATATAAGTATTATTA
>JAHOYW010000346.1 GCA_019038735.1 Victivallales bacterium
AATGACCAGACGGTCGAAGGAATTCGTCACAAGAGTGCGCCAATGTTCAGTGTACAGTATCATCCTGAAGCCGCCCCGGGACCACATGATTCCGAATATTTATTTGAACAATTCCTACAACTTCTGGAGCGTTAATAACTATGCCTAAACGTAAAGATTTACACAAAATAATGTTAATTGGCTCAGGTCCGATCGTCATCGGACAAGGCTGCGAATTTGATTATTCAGGGGTTCAAGCCTGTAAAGTATTGAAAAGCGAAGGTTACGAAGTAATTCTGGTAAACAGTAATCCTGCAACCATTATGACCGACCCGGAATTTGCTGATCGTACCTACATCGAACCTTTGACTGTAGATATTCTAAAAGAAATCATCAGACGAGAACGTCCGAACGCTTTACTACCAACACTTGGTGGTCAAACCGCTCTAAATCTGTCTATGGAATTAGCGGAAAGCGGTATTCTGGAACGCTATAATGTCGAATTGCTCGGTGCTGACGCGACAAGTATAGAAAAAGCTGAAGACCGTCAACTTTTCAAGAAAACTATGCAGGAAATCAATCTTGACCTGCCTCGTTCAGATTCAGCGCATTCTCTCGAAGAAGCCCATAGAATTGCTAAAGAAATCGGTTCATGGCCTTTAATTATCCGTCCCGGCTTCACTCTTGGGGGTTCCGGCGGAGGTATTGCTTACTGCCCCGAAGAATTTGAAGAAATTGTCATGCGTGGTCTGGATGCCAGTCAAAACACCGAAGTACTGGTTGAAGAATCTCTACTCGGCTGGAAAGAATTTGAAATGGAAGTCATGCGTGACAAGAAAGGCAATTCAGTAATTGTCTGTTCTATTGAAAACCTTGACCCGATGGGCGTACATACTGGTGATTCGATTACTATCGCTCCTATTCAGACTTTGACTGATCGCGAATATCAGGAAATGCGTGACGACAGCCTGAGAGTAATGGAAGCAATCGGCGTCGCGACCGGCGGTTCAAATGTCCAATGGTCGGTTGACCCTGAAACTGGACGTCGAATCATTATCGAAATGAATCCGCGTGTCTCCCGTTCATCCGCCTTAGCTTCAAAAGCAACTGGTTTCCCAATCGCGAAAATTGCTGCACTATTGGCAATCGGCTATACTCTTGATGAAATCTTAAATGATATTACAGGCGAAACTCCAAGCTGTTTTGAACCTGCTTTAGACTACGTTGTTACTAAAATACCGCGTTTCACTTTTGAAAAATTCACTCAGGCTGACTCAACTCTCGGAACACAGATGAAATCCGTCGGTGAAGCCATGGCTATCGGTCGTAACCTCAAACAATCTTTCCAGAAAGCCCTGCGTTCTCTGGAAACCGGACGTGCCGGATTCGGTGCCGATGGTAAAGATGAAAGTTTTGAAGCCATGAGTAAAGAGGAACTCGAAGCGGAAATGATTCGTCCTCACAGCGAGCGTGTTTTCGTAGTTCGCGCGGCATTCAAACGCGGTTATGATGTTGACAAAGTATTTGAATTAACTAAAATTGACCGCTACTTCCTGCGCCACATGGCAGAGATAGTGGCTTTTGAAGATGAAATAATCTCAACAAAATCACTCGAAAACTTATCTAAAGACCCGCTACTTTTCCGTCAGGCTAAAGAGCTTGGGTTTTCAGACCGTCAGTTAGCATTCTTGTTGAACTGCGATGAAGCGGCAGTCTGGAAAGCTCGTAAAGAAGTTGATGTCCAGCCAATTTTCCTGACCGTTGATACTTGCGCCGGGGAATTTGAAGCGAAAACTCCTTATTATTACTCTACATGGGGCGAGCAAACTGAACCAGTCCGTGACCGTGGCGACAAAAAATCAATTATGGTTCTTGGCGGCGGTCCTAATCGTATCGGACAAGGTATTGAGTTTGATTACTGCTGTGTTCACGCGGCTTTTGCCTTGCGTGAATGCGGACACGAATGTATCATGGTCAACAGTAACCCGGAAACAGTTTCAACTGACTATGACAGCAGCGATAAACTTTATTTCGAGCCACTAACGCTCGAAGATGTCATGAATGTTTATGAACGTGAAAACTGCGATGGCATAATTGTTCAATTCGGTGGTCAGACGCCATTGAATCTGGCGAAGCAGCTTCAAGATGCCGGAGCTAAAATCATCGGCACCAGTCCTGAAGATATTGACGCTGCCGAAGACCGCGATTTCTTCCAGGAACTTGCTGAAAAATTAAATATCAAACAACCGCCAAACGGCATTGCCACCAGTGTTGAAGAAGCATTAGTCATTGCCGAAGACATCGGTTATCCCCTGCTGGTTCGCCCTTCATTCGTATTGGGCGGACGTGGTATGGTTATTGTTTATAAAGAAAAATACCTGCGTAAATACGTTGAGGAAGCCGCGGCTATATCTCCCGGTAAACCAATTCTGCTTGACCGCTTCCTGACCGACGCTATCGAATTGGACGTGGACTGTATTTCTGACGGAAGCGACGCGGTAGTCGGAGCGATTATCGAACACGTTGAGCCGGCTGGAATACATTCCGGCGATTCAGCGGGAATTATTCCAGCAGTAAACTTATCAGAAAAAGCGACTGAAACCATCCGCAAACACGCTTATGATCTAGCTCGTGAATTAAATGTCGTTGGTCTGATGAATATACAGTTCGCGGTTAAAAACGATGAAGTCTATATCATTGAAGTTAATCCGCGCGCTTCACGGACAGCACCATTTGTCAGTAAAGCTATCGGCAGACCGCTGGCTCGTCTGGCAGCACGCTGTATGATGGGCGAGACTTTGAAAGAGCTTAATTTCACCAAAGAAATAAATATTCCTTATACTGTGGTCAAAGAAGCAGTGTTCCCATTTGTTAAATTCCCCGGAGTTGACATCATGTTGACTCCTGAGATGAAATCAACTGGTGAAGTAATGAGTCTGGATTACGATCACAACCTGGCTTATTTGAAATCACAACTGGCTGCCGGAAGTTCCCTACCGCTAGGCGGAAATGTCTGCGTATCATTAAGAGATGAAGACAAAGAGCCGGCGATAGCACTAATCAAAGAGCTTGTAGATATGGGATTCAATATTTTTGCAACCTGCAGTACTTCAAGCATCCTTTATGATAATGGCATACAGACCAACGCGATATATAAAATTTCGGATGGTCGTCCAAACATGATTGATTTAATTGATGAACACCGTGTACAATGGATCATCAATACCACCGAAGATGGTGCCAAAGCCATGGTCGCGGAAATCAAAATGCGTTCAAAAGCCGTTATCAACGGTATTCCGGTAACCACCACGCTAGCCGGTTTGACCGCCGCGGTAGCAGGAATAAAAGACCAGCAGAAATTCGGTCAGCTGGAAGTCTGCACGCTTCAGGAATATCACAAAAATATAAGTGCACAGTAATAATATACACCAAAAATAAAAAATAGATCGCACTGAAAATATTCCGGTGCGATCTATTTATTTTACGCTATGAGCTAAGTGCTAAATACGCAAACCGCCATCAATTTCCAGTATTTTACCATTTACAAAATCGTTTTCAATTATAAAATTAACGGTTCGAGATATTTCATGCATTTCACCCAAGCGTTTGAGTGGGACTTGAGATGTAATTCTATCCAAAGCTTCAGGCTTTATAGCCGCGACCATTTCAGTATTGATATAACCGGGGGCGATTGCGGCACAACGAATTTTATATTTTGCCAGTTCCTTGCTCCAAGTTACAGTCATAGCGTCAACTCCTGCCTTTGCGGCAGAATAGTTTGTCTGTCCGAAATTTCCAGCGCGGGATACCGA
>JAHOYW010000341.1 GCA_019038735.1 Victivallales bacterium
GCTATTATTTTGGATATCAACCCTGATCAGCAGCGCATCTCTCTCGGTCTGAAACAGAACGAAGAAGATCCATGGTCTCAGATCAATGATCTTTACAAAGTTGGCGATATCGTTACAGGTAAAGTTTCTAAAGTTACTGCTTTTGGAGCATTCATTGAATTGTCAAATAAAATTGACGGTTTGATTCATATCTCACAAATCAGTAAAGATCATGTTGAACGTGTCAAAGACATGTTGAACATCGGTGATGATGTCGAAGCTAGAGTTATCAAAGTTGATAACGACGAACGTAGAATCGGATTAAGCATCAAAGCTGCTCAGGAAGATTATTCTGCAGCTGAACTCAAGGTTGCTGAAGAAGAATACTCCGCCGCATTGAAACCAGGCGATGAAATGGTTGATATGGGCGAAATGTTCAACGAACTTGATGCTTTAGATCTCAAAAAATAAAGCCCAAGAGTTTTATAATATTCAAGACGCTTCCGTCTAAAAACGGAAGCGTCTTTTTTTTATCAATCTGATAAATTTTATGGAGGGCGAGACTCTGTCGAGCCGCAAATATTGCTAGTGTTCGGCTCGACAGAGTCTCGCCCTCCAGTTAGAATTATGCAAATCGGTATTATTTTGCTCTAGGGTGTGCTTTTTTGTAGGTGTTCTTCATTTTTTCTGTAGTAACGTGGGTGTAGATTTGAGTGGTACTCAGATTTTTGTGACCCAACATTTCCTGCACGGCGCGCAAGTCGGCACCGGCATCTAATAAATGAGTAGCGAATGAATGACGCAGTTTGTGCGGAGTCAGTTCCGGTGAAAAACCGGCAAAAATAAGATAGCTTTTCAGGTTGCGCTGAAATGACCGGGGCGTCAGGCGATTACCGAAACGATTGACGAATAAAGGAGCGTTAGGGCGTTCGTTTCCGCTACGTAGAGGACGTAGCTTGAGATAATGCTGTAATGCTTTACGGGCGGGCTTGCCGATTGCGCAGATCCGCTCCTTTTTTCCTTTACCTTTTACTTTCATTATATCACTTAGTAAATCTGCATCTTCCAAATTCAAGCCGATTGCCTCGCTGATACGCAGACCGCCGCTGTAAATTATTTCTATCAAAGCCGTATCCCGCGCCGCCGCGAAATATGCTGAATCCGCATCTTTAGTAGTTTCATCAACAATGGCTTTATCCCAGTAGGCTTTGGGGATCGCGCTCAGGCTGTCGATTTCATTTACGGTCATGAATTTCGGCAAACTTTGCTCTTTCTTGATGGAAGCCAGACCAATAAAAGGATTTTTATCGACAATTTCTTCACGGAGCATAAAACGAAAAAAAGAACGCATTGATGAGATTTTACGCAAAACGGAATTTCGCGCCAATTGCCGCTCGTTGAGCTTGATAACAAATTTCCGGGCATGTTCGACTCCAACACTTTGCCAGTCGGGATTCTCGCTTTGACCAAGCAGCATATCCGCGAATTGAAGAATATCGCGCTGATAATTATCAGTGGTATGCACGCTCGCCTGACGT
This sequence comes from Victivallales bacterium, assembly GCA_019038735.1. GTDB lineage: Bacteria > Verrucomicrobiota > Lentisphaeria > Victivallales > Victivallaceae > JAHOYW01. The sequence goes on from JAHOYW010000341.1 coordinate 1,518, forward strand.
TCGTTCGTCAGGTAACGTAAAAAATTATGCAGCGCGTTCATGCTTGTCCCTTAATATACAAAAAGCATTTCACCATATTTCGGCAATGGCCAATATTCATCATTGACAAGTTCTTCAAGCTCGTCAGCAGAGCTGCGTAATTTTGCCATAGATGAAAGAATCTTTTTGGGGTTTGCCGATTTGACAGCATTTTCCAGATCATTACAGTAAAGAGTCAGAGAAGCAATCAGATTGCCAATCCATTGAGCATTTTGCACTTGTGCGTCAAGACCGTTCTCCATCTCTATTTTAAACAGTTTTTCCAGATTTGCGACAATTTCACTTTGCTGACGGATAGCCACAGGTATAATCATAGTACGCGCCATATTCAAGGCGAGCTCGCCCTCGATCTGTACTTTTGTATTGTACTCTTCCATGAAAACTTCATAGCGTGAATGAATTTCCGTACTGGATAGTACATTATATTTTTCCAGAACCTTTATATTCTTTTCAGCAATCAGAGCCTTCAAGGCTTGTGGTGTTTCAGGAGCATTCGGCAAACCGCGTTTTTTGGCTTCTTTGACCCATTCTTTAGAGTAATTATCTCCATTAAAAATAATACGCTTATGGTTCTTAATGATTTTTTGCAGTATTTTCTGCAGGGTATCATTAAAATCAGCTTTACTGCATTTTTCCAGTTCTGTCGAAATATTATCCAGAGCTTCCGCGACAATGGTATTTATAATTACATTGCAGCCGGCGCAGGATTGGTTTGAACCAGGGGCGCGGAATTCAAATTTATTCCCGGTAAAAGCAAATGGGCTGGTACGGTTGCGGTCGGTTGTATCGCGGGGCAGTGACGGAAGAGCATCAACGCCGATGCGCAGTTCTCCGCCTTTTTTCGAACTCTTCGCGCCGCCTTTTTCTATTTGCTCAATAACATCCGTGAGCTGTTCGCCGAGATAGATAGAAATTATTGCGGGAGGAGCTTCGTGTCCGCCGAGACGGCAGTCATTGCCGGCGGAAGCGGTGCTGACGCGCAGTAAGTCACCGTATTTATCAACAGCCTGAATAGTAGCGCAGAGCGTTGTCAGAAAAATAGCGTTTTGATGAGGATCTTTGCCTGGTTTCAATAAATTCATCTTATCAGTGCCGATGGACCAGTTATTGTGTTTGCCCGAACCGTTGATGCCGGCAAAAGGTTTTTCGTGCATCAGGCAGACAAGCCCGTTACGGTCGGCGATTTGTTCGAGGACTTCCATAATCATCATGTTGTGATCGACCGCGAGATTGAGTTTTTCAAACATCGCCGCCAGTTCAAACTGTGCCGGCGCGACTTCGTTATGTCGGGTTTTAGCGGGTATGCCGAGTTTCCAGAGTTCTTGGTCAACTTCCGCCATAAAAGCGATAATTCTAGGCTTGATAGCGCCAAAATAATGATCGTTAAGCTGTTGATGCTTCGGTGGCTCGGCACCAAATAAAGTTCGTCCGGTCTGGATCAGATCAGGACGGCACATAAAGAGGCGTTTGTCTATAAGAAAATATTCCTGTTCCGCACCGAGCGTCGCTTCAGGATAACCGGCATCTTTTTCGCCGAAACATTTCAACAGGCGGCTGATTTCAATATTAATTGCCTGAATCGAACGTAAGAGTGGCGTTTTTTTGTCGAGAGCCTCGCCAGTGTATGAGCAGAAAGCCGTCGGAATACAAAGAGTCGTGCCGTTCTTGGCGCGTTTAATAAAAGCTGGACTGGTTGGATCCCAGGCGGTATAACCGCGGGCTTCAAATGTCGAACGCAGTCCGCCGGACGGGAAACTTGAAGCGTCAGGTTCACCGACAATCAGGTTTTTACCTGAAAATTTAAGTATAACCCCGTCATTACTGTCAACTTCGATAAATGAATCATGTTTTTCCGCGGTAGAACCGGTCAGGGGCTGGAACCAATGTGTGTAATGGCTGGCGCCTTTGCTCAAAGCCCATTCTTTCATGGCTTGGGCGATGTCATTGGCTATCAACGGATCAAGATTTGACCCCTCTTTTACGGTTTGTTCGAGTTTTAAAAACACATCGCCAGGCAAATATTTTCTTATTGCCTTAAGGCTAAGTACATCATCACCATACATTTCCGGGATGTTATCTTCACTGATTGACGATGGTTTATCAATAGATTGCGCTGCGATCGAAGCAATTGCCTGTTTTCTAGTAAAGCTGCTCATGATATTCCTCTGTTGATGATTAAGGGCTCTAGTCAATATGGCTCTGATTAAAAAAAAATCAATATT
>JAHOYW010000339.1 GCA_019038735.1 Victivallales bacterium
ACAACAGAATAATACCATTCTGCATCATGCCATGTTCTACGAATATTTTTACTCTGAAAAACAATAAGCTTATTCTCATGATTATCTTTCATTACAATTCATCCCTCGAATGTTTTTGTCGGATTGACTTTTTTAGTTCCTCAAAAAAACATATTTTGTGACTATAACTTGGTATTAATCCTCAGAAGCTACAAAGTTTACTGCGTTGCGGAAGAAAACCACACCCTCGCCTTCAGGCGCGAGTTTGCCCTCTAGCTTTTCCTTTGTCCATGAAGGAGAATTAAACGGCGATAAAAAAGCCTCAGGATGCGGCATTAAACCAAAAACCCTGCCGCTTTCATCACAAATTCCAGCAATAGCGTTTAATGCGCCGTTGGGGTTTGCGGGAAAGTCTTCCGCGATAGAACCATCCGCGTTTGCATAACGTAAAGCTGTAAGATTTTTGCTTTCAAGTTCCGCCAAAGTGTCTTCATTCGCGACCAGCTTGCCTTCTCCATGACGGATAGGAAGCTTTATCAAGTCAATGCCTTTGGTAAAAATACATGGGGAATCAGTATTCGCTTTTAAATAAACCCAATCATCACGGAATACACCGCTGTCATTGTGCGCTAAAGCAACTTCCTGTTCAAAAATATTATCACCCATTGCCGGAACTAATCCTAGACGAGTCAGGGTTTGGAAACCGTTGCAAATACCAATAATTAATTTGCCGTCAGCGACAAACTGTTTAAGTTCGTCATGCAATTTAGCTTTTACCCGGTTAGCGAAAACCGTTCCAGCTCCAAGGTGATCTCCAAAAGAAAAGCCGCCGATAAAGGCGAGAATATGAAATTCGCTCAAGGAATGCTTACCGCTAAGTAAATCATTTAAGTGAACCATTTCCGGGGAGGCACCGCAAAGCTTGAAAGCCGCGTTAGTTTCTTTTTCACAATTCAAACCGAAGCCGGTTATAATAAGGACTTTTACATCTGATTTTTTCATTATATTCCCTAATAAAGCAGTCAAGCTTATTTTTATATGTTTTTATGCTTATTTATATTAAATATTATACAACTATTACAAATTAACAGTCTATCCGCTAAAAGCAAATTTCTTTGTCGGCTCTTTATTATTATTTTGTATTGAAATGAATTCTCTTTTTGCTTTTGCCTTTCAGTAGAGCTCCGGGATCGTCATTCAAATAATTGATGAACTCGGTAAAAGAATCTATTGCCTGATTGACTTTCAGCAGGGTGTTTGAAATCATCAATTTGCTGTCGGTAACAGAATTTGCCGCCTTGCGGAATGAGTCAGTCGTATCAGCTATTTTAGCTTTTACCAACTGTTCCTCAAGGCGTACACTGATGAGATGCAGTTTGTCGAGGATTTTATCAACATTATTGATGATTTCTTTAACTTTTTTAGGCGTTAAAGTGTCTTTTAAAACTTTAGAACTATCTTTTAAGTTGGCACTCATGGCTTCCATCTGGTCAATAGCCTTGAGAAGCTTAGGTCCGTTGACAATTTGTTTCGCCCCGTCGAGAACGCCTGATAGACGCTCTGAAAGCCCCTGGAAATCAACTTTAGCAATGCGCTCGAGCGAGGTATTGATTAGTTTTAAAATATCTTTAAGCGCGGATGGCGTTGATGGTAAATATATTTTATTCACCATGTTTTTTGGCGCTGGTATTGAGTGTTTAGGATTTTTTGCTCCGAAATAATCTAATTCAATATATTTCAATCCGGTAATTCCGGCATATTCTAAACGGCACCGCAATCCTTTTTCGCGTTCCTTTTTTATAAAACGATAAAAGAATAGAATTTTATCATTATTTGCTACGGCTTTTTCTGTAGAAAAACTGCTTAAATTAATATCCATATCAACACGAATCAATTTATCTTTCACCTGAATTTTAATTTTTGCGACAGTTCCTATTGGAACGCCTTTATATTTGACTGGAGAGCCAATAGTAAGTCCCTGTACTGACTCCGGGAACAAACTTACAAAATGCGCCTTCTCAACAAATAAGCCTTCAAGCCCTAAAACAAACAAACCTGTAATAAATAATACGGTTCCAGCTAGAACAAAAAGCCCTAATCTAAATTTATTTGCTTGAATCATAAAAAAATCTCCTGTTGCGTATTTTATATAAAATCTATTTAACTTTTGTTATGTTCCTGACGATTCAGGAAATCGTGAACCCATGGAGAAGTGCTTGTATCACGAAGCTCTTTAGGGTTACCTTCCGCTACTACTGTTTTAGCTTTTTTGTCAAGCATGATGACGGTATCTATTATAGCAAAGACACTTGCCAGTTCATGCGTTACGATTACTATCGTTGTCTCGAACTTATTCCGCAAACGCAAAAGTAATTCGTCAAGCTCAACAGAAGTAATCGGATCAAGTCCGGCGGACGGTTCATCAAAAAACAAAAGCTCCGGGTCTAAAGCAAGAGCTCGAGCCAGACCGGCACGTTTTTTCATTCCACCGCTGAGTTCTGCCGGCATCATATTTTCAATTCCCTGTAAATCGACAAGCGCCAGTTTTTCTTGAATTCGTTTTAATATTTCACTTTTATTTAAATTTGTGTAAGCTTCCAGCGGCAAAGCAATATTTTCGCCCACTGTCATTGAGCCCAAAAGAGCTCCACCTTGATATGTAACTCCAAAACTGCGCATCAGTTGATCCCGCTCGTATTCCCCGCAATTAATAATACTTTTATCAAATATTTTCACATCCCCGCAAAAAGGAGGATATAAGCCTATCATGTGTTTTAGTAAAGTGCTTTTGCCCGCGCCTGAGCCGCCTAAAATACCAAAAATCTCTCCTGTTTTGACAGTGAAATTTATTTTCTCAAGCACTATGTTATCTTCATAGCCAACGCTTAAATTTTCTACTTCAACAATTGTTTTTCCTTTCTCAGGCATATCTCTAATACCCCCACATGGTGTATAAACGAGTTAGAATCGCGTCAGAAACGACTACTAAAAATATTGAAGTTACAACCGCGGAAGTAGTTGCCCGCCCAACTCCTTGAGCATCCGATGTGGATTGAAAGCCGCGCATACAGCCGACCAAAGAGATAATAGTCGCGAACACCAGTCCTTTGAGAACTCCCATCACCATTGTCGAGGGCATCAATACTTCAATGCTTCTGTCAATATATGATACAGGCGGGAGGTCCAGCATTGTTACCCCCACAGTAAATCCGCCAAGTAGCCCCGCGAAGTCTCCAAAAACAATAAGTAAAGGCAAAGTAAAAAGCATTGCCAGAAGTTTCGGAACAACTAGAAAACCGACCGGATTAAAGCCCATAGTTTGTAGAGCTGAAATTTCTTCGTTGACCTTCATTGTGCCGATTTCAGCGGCAAAAGCACTGCCGGCGCGACCTGTTGCGATTATCGCAACCATGAACGGGCCGAGCTCTTTCAGGATAGAAAAACCCACTCCGTCAGCGACATAAATCTCCGCTCCGACTTTTTGAGCTTGTAAAGCAAACTGAAAGCCTAAGATTACGCCCATCAGATAACATATACACAAAACAATAGGAAGAGCTTGGCTACCGCACAGATCCATATAGTAAAACATATCTTTTGTGCGAAGTCTATCGGGATGACGGACAATATCTTTCGTCGCCTTGAGTAATTGTCCTAAAAAGCAAACGAAAAAATAAAAATCTTTGCCGATAGTCTCGGCAGCGGTGCCGATTTTATCAACTATATCAACAAATGGATTTATTTTTAGTTTTTTTTCCATAATAATTATTCCAGCCAAGCCTCGGCTATAGTG
>JAHOYW010000207.1 GCA_019038735.1 Victivallales bacterium
CCCTTTGACTTGGATTAAGCCTGTTGTTCGCAGGAATGACAACCATATTTATATCGTTTCCAATATAAAAATTCTAGAAATCATAAAAAAGACTACGGTCAAAAAAAATGGACTGATTACAAGCCCTGAGTTTAAGCGCCTTAGTCAGAATATTCCCAAAAAAGGAATAGCGTTTTTCTATTTTAACAGCAAGACCATTGGAACCATAATTGACGTCATCAAAGCAAACGCGCCAATACCCAACAAAAACTGGGCGGTTTTAGCCAAATTAATGCCGCCAAGTAACCTTTTTATGGTCATCTCCAAAGAAAAAGACGGCATCATGGCAACCATGAACAGCCCAAAGGACATTCCGGTCATTATCACATATTCAAGTGTCATGCCCTCAATAATACAATTGACCACACTGCTCCCCGCGCTGAATGCGTCCCGAACAAAAGCGCGACAAATTGCCTGCACGAGCAAACTTAAGCAAATAGGTTTAGCTCTTAAGATGTATGCTATGGATCACAAAGATAAATATCCCGCGGGAAACAATAGCGTGGGTCTGAACAAGCTGATTAAGGAAAATTATCTGACTGATCTATCAATTTATGTTTGCCCGAACTCCAAAACAGTCAAGTCCTTGTCTAAGGATTTAAAGGAAGCAAATTCTTCTTACATTTACATTGGTGGTTTCACCGAAGGAGACGGTGCTGATATTCCGGTAGCCTTTGACAAATTCAGCAGAAAAAGAAAAATCATCAATATCCTGTTCCAGGACGGACATGTCAAAGGAATGCCGAGCAGATTTAAAAACTGCAAAGAATTAATCAACTATCTGGCGACACACAACAGATTCAAACCAGAAATACTAAAAAAATTACAAGAAAAAGCCAAACAAATCGATAAAGAACTCGGATATAGATAATTAGGAATTTAAGTTTATTTATGTAATAAATGTTATTTATTATTTGCATATTGGCAATATTTGATTATTTTATCTTAGTATATTTACAAACAAAGAATCAATAAGGGAGTAACAAGTATGAAAAAGATAATTTTTATTTGTGTTTGCGTGATGATGTTGGGGACTGCCGGTTTTGATGCTAAAGCTGATGATACTTTGAGCAAGATAGCTCTTTACTTTCCTAATCGCATAATGGATGCTCTTGATGTTTTTACTGTGAGCGTTGGTCTTGGTCCTGTGGTTAGAGCTAAATTATACGCAACGCGCGGCTTTGCCTTTGGTGGCGGTGCCGGAGCGGAAGTTATGGCTATAAAAGGCTGTAACCGTCAATATGGCGTTTGCCGCGAGTCCGGTTATGATATCTCATTCGCCATGTTTAATCGCATCAGTCTTACTCGTGACGGGACAAGTCGTCTGGTTGTACCATTTGTCATTGACGAGGAGGGATTTCCACTTCCAAATGAACGTATCTATGAACCATACAATGGAGCTCGCGATTACTGGGCAATAGGCGGAAATCTTTCATTGGGACTCGCAACTTCAGTCGCTATTCATCCTATTGAAATTGCTGACTTCCTTGCTGGTATTTTCTTCATCGACTTAAAAGATGATGATATAATTGGCGAAGACCTTTAATTTAGTTTATTGAATATTATATTTCAGGGTATGGCTTATTGCGATACCCTGTTTTTTTATTTACGCGGAAACGCTTATGAAAGAATTTAAATGTAAACGTTGTGGAACTTGCTGCAAATGGTCCGGCTATGTCCGCCTGCTTGATGGTGAAAGCGAGAAAATCGCGAGTTTTCTGGAATTGGAACAGCACTTTTTTACCAGTAAATATACAATCGTTACCGCGGATCGCAGGAATTTGAGTTTAATCGAAAAGGAAGACGGTAGCTGCATCTTTTTCATTGGCGACCCGGCGGGATGCGCAATTAATCAGGTAAAACCTAAACAATGCCGGGATTTCCCATATCGTTGGAATTTTGAAAACTGGCAGGAAGAATGTGAAGGCGCAAAAGACTTATTGTAGTTATTTATATTTGCATTTTTTCACTTTTAACCTATTCTTTATAAGAATACTGAACATTTGAAAGGTAATAACTTATGACATCTGATTTGCCCAAAAGGCTTGGCATCTTGATTGTTGTTTCCGGAGCCAGCGGCACCGGAAAATCAACGATTTGTACTCAAGTGCGCAAAGATATGCCTACATTGGGCTTTTCTGTCTCATGCACAACCCGTCCTCCGCGTCAGGGTGAAAAAGATGCCGTAGATTATTATTATATCAGCAAAAAAGAATTTGAGAAACGTATTGAAGCAGGTGCATTTATTGAATATGCTGAGGTTTTCAGCAATTATTACGGTACACTGAAAAGCGAAGTGATGGATCGAATAAAAGCCGGGAAAGACATATTTTTAGATATCGACATTCAAGGCGCAATGCAAATTCAACAAGCTGCCGAAAATGATGCGCTTCTGAAAAAATGCTGTGAATTTATTTTTATCATGCCGCCATCAATGAATGAGCTTGAAGAGCGTTTACGTGGACGTTCCACAGATTCGGAAGAACAGATTAAGCAACGCCTGAAAAAAGCTGAAAAAGAAATAAGTTTTCGCCATAAATATGAACACCTGATAGTCAACGACAAGCTTGAGCGCGCTGTCAGTGAAATGGAAAATCTCATCCGTGATATGAGATTAAATGCTAAAAGAATGACGGAGAACATGTGCAATGTCTAAAAAATCTATAGTGCTTGGAATTACCGGCGGTATCGCGGCTTATAAGGTTGCTGATTTGTGCAGTAAATTGACACAACAGTCTTATGATGTTCATGTAATTATGACAAAATCAGCGCAGGAATTAATTACTGCCCGCACTTTTTTGACTTTGTCTAAAAACCCGGTAATGACCAACTTATGGGACGAAACGGATTGGCAACCGGGTCATGTGGCTTTGGCTGAACGTGCCGAAATTCTAGTTATCGCGCCATGTACAGCCGACTTTATCGGAAAATTCACGCATGGTATCGCTGACGATGCCCTGACCACCTACGCTCTCACGCACAGCGGCAAAGTTCTTCTGGCTCCAGCAATGAATCCGAAAATGTGGAATAACGCCGCAGTCCAGGCGAATGTAGCAATCTTAAAAGAACGCGGAATAGAATTCATCGGGCCTGCTTCAGGGCATGTAGCCTGCGGTAATAACGGACTCGGTCGTATGTCAGAACCTAGTGATATTCTGGGAAAAATCAACAAGCTTGATGCTTAAATACATGTCAAATCATCTTCTCTTAAGGTAATTCGTCCCGAGTTTGCTCAAAATTGCCCCGTTCTCAACATAACTAATGTACAAGCATGGATGATTTCTATTCCATGGCTTTTCAGTGCCATCTCCAATTCCAGGTTTTCCGTTCCAGGATTAAATATAACACGCTCGGGATTTAACTGCAAAATCGCGTCTTTCTGCCCGGATGAGATTTTTGCGCCGACATACATAGTTAAGGTTTCAACTGACGTTTTGATCTCATTAAGACTTTTTACTGTCGATAAAGCATGGATACTGACCCCCGAAGGATTTACAGGGATAAGTTCGTGTCCATATTCCTGAAGCATAGCGACCGCCTGATTAGAATAGCGTTCAGGTTTAGGCGATGCTCCCAAGACAACAACTGTATGATTTTTTTCAGACACAAGTAAACTCCTTATTCTTTATATAATGCTTTCTTTATATAATGAATAGTATTATATTTTACAATATC
>JAHOYW010000232.1 GCA_019038735.1 Victivallales bacterium
ATCAACTCCCTGCTCGGCTTGTTCACGGATAACATCGACAATAAGTTTATCATTGAGCTCTTCAGAGCTGTTTACCCGTGAAAGAGCTTCGTAAATCGGAACAGTTCCGATTGGAGCCGGACTGTTGGCGATGATAGCTTGTCTGATAGTTTTTATGCTTGCGCCAGTACTCAAATCCATAACGGTATCAGCTCCGTAATTCAAGGCTGTATGGAGTTTTTCGATTTCCTGTTGAGGACAACTGGAAAGAGTTGAGTTCCCGATATTGGCATTGATTTTAGTTTTTAAACTGCGTCCGATGCCGACTGCTTTGAGTGATGGATGATGAATGTTTGCCGGAATGACTACGCGTCCAGTCGCGACCGCTTCGCGAATGATTTCAGGGTTCATTAATTCATTTTTTGCTACGGCTGCGATTTGAGGAGTAATTTCTCCAGCGCGGGCGCGGGCGATTTGGGTTGATTTTGTCAAAGTATTGCCTCCAGAGACTTTATTGTATTATTTGTTGCGCCTTGTTGAGTATTAACTAGCTGCCGTGCTTTCGATCCCAGCTTGTCCCGACGGTTTTTGTCGTTAAAAAGCTCCTTTAGAACATCCGCAAGTTGTTCATCACAATCAATAGTGATTAAGGCGTTGTTATCTTTAAAAATATTTAATATATAACGGAAATTTTTCAAAACATCTCCGCAAACGATTGCTTTCCCCAGCAGTGCCGGTTCAATAATATTGTGTCCTTCATTCTGTCCGGCAAGGCTTTTGCCCATGATTACGACATCAGCCGCTTGCATAAACGCCAGCATTTCGCCGGTTGTGTCCGCCAGTAAAACATCGACATCCTTAGCTTCTTTGCCGTCATCTTCGCTGCGGCGGCGAAATGAAAGGTGCTGCTCATTGAGTTCTTTGGTTATTTCCTTGCCACGCTCCGCATGGCGGGGGATAATCACTAAACGCAGTTCTGGAAAATCTTTTTTTATCTCAGAAAAAACTGAAGCGATAAGTTTTTCTTCACCCGAATGAGTGCTTGCCGCCAGTAAAATCTGATGTTTTCCGTTGCCAAAATAAGCGGCAAGGTCAATGGATGCAAAATCAATAGGTATTTCTTGATCAAACTTCATATTGTGCGTTACTTCAATTTTTGCCGTGGGCGCAACTGCGGCGTAACGCTCTTTATCCTGCATGGTCTGCACGCCGATAATGTCAAAAGTATTCAATAATGGGCGAAAGAAACAACGCCAGCGATAATAACCGCGAGAAGAACGGTCAGACATCCGGGCATTGACCAAGGCGACTTTCGCTCCTGATTTTTTGGCTTCAGCTATCATGTTCGGCCAGATCTCGGTTTCAAAAATTAAAAGCATTGACGGTTGTATAAGGCGCAGGACTTTGCGCACGAAAAAAATAAAATCAATCGGACAATAAATGACTTCGACGCCCGGGCTGACTTTTTGACGGGCGAGAGCTTGTCCGGTCGTTGTGGTTGTGGAAAGGACAAATTTCTTTTCAGGATCAGACTTCTGCCATTTTTCAATCAAAGCTGCCGCGATAACGCTTTCGCCGACACTGACAGCGTGAACCCAGATTGCTCCATGGTATTTTTCTAAACATTTTTTTCTTTCCAGCGAGAAGAACGCGAAGCGCTCCATGAAAGTTTTCTTATATCCTGGACGGCGGATTAATTTTATAATCATTCCGGGAATAAAGAAAATAAACACCAGCGGAAATATTAAATTGTACATAAATCTCATGATAAACAATCCCTTTATTCTACCGTTACGCTTTTAGCTAAATTACGAGGTTGATCGATTTCACAACCACGCTCTTTCGCGATATAGTAAGAAAACAATTGTAATGCCACTACAGTCGGGATTGGTGCGATAAAACTGGAACAATGAGGTATCCATAAAATATCATCGGTCAATTCACTTATTTCCGTGTCGCCCACAGTCGCCGTGGCGATAACTGGAGATTTACGAGCTTTGCATTCCTGAATATTGGCGATAATTTTGTCTTTCCCCGGAATATCATTGGCGAGTGCGAGTACCGGGACATTTTCCTCAAGCAGAGCAATAGGTCCATGTTTGAGTTCGGCGGCATGATAGCCTTCAGCATGGATATAACTAATTTCTTTAAGTTTGAGAGCTCCTTCCAAAGCTGTCGGATACAGGCAGCCTCGACCGATAAAGAAAAAGTTTTCGGCTTTTGCGTATTTTTTCGCGATTTTTTCAATTTCTCCAGCTCGTGCCAGAACCTGTTTTATTAATTCGGGAATGTTTTTAATATCATTAATTAAATTTTTTCCTTCATGACGCTCCAAGCGACGGTTACGTCCGAAAAGCAGTGCCATTAATAATAAAGCAGTAACTTGACAAGTAAATGCCTTAGTTGAAGCAACGCCGATCTCAGGACCGGCATGCAGATAAATTCCGCGACCTGTTTCACGAGCTATAGTCGAGCCGACAACATTATTGATTGCCGCGACGATGCCGCCTTTATTCTTCGCTTCCCGCACTGCCGCGAGCGTGTCCGCAGTTTCACCGGACTGGCTGATTGCCAGAACCATGGTGTTATCTTCGATAATCGGATTACGGTAACGGAATTCTGCTGCCTGTTCGACTTCTGTCGGAATCCCGGCAATATCCTCAAAGTAATATTCGCCGACCATTCCGGCATTCATACTGGTGCCGCAAGCGGCGATAACAATACGCTTGACCGATGCTAATTCGTCGGGAGACATATTCAGACCGGACATGATTGAAGTAAAGACTTTGTTGTCAAATCTTCCGCGAATAGTATTTGCGACGGCTTCGGGTTGTTCAAAAATTTCTTTAAGCATAAAATGCTCGTAGCCGTTTTTTTCCGCCGCCGCCACATCCCAGTCAATCTTTGCAATTTCACGGGAAACCGGTACATTTTCAATATTCCGTATATCAATTTTGTCAGGCGTGATCAAAGCTAAGTCATCATCATTGAGAAAGATAACACGTTTGGTATAAGCTGCGATTGCCGCGATGTCGCTGGCAATTAAAGTTTCATTATTTCCAACTCCGATAACCAAAGGGCTTCCACGGCGTGCAACCGCAATTTCCTCAGGTTTATCTGTACAGATTACAGCAAAACCGAAAGTGCCTTTAAGTTTTTTACTGGCGGCAGCGGCAGCGTGAAGTAAATCTCCTTCGTAACATTGATGGATAAGATGCGCCAAAACTTCGCTATCGGTCTCTGATTTAAAAACACAGCCTTGTTCTTGCAAATGCTTGCGCAAATCCAAATAATTATCAATTATTCCATTATGAACTATCGCGAACTTTCCGCTACCGTCAAGATGCGGATGAGCGTTAGCTTCAGTTGGCTCCCCATGTGTCGCCCAACGTGTGTGAGCGATACCGGTTGAAGCTGTGCATTTTTCTGGATTCGGCCAAGTCGCGGCGACATTTTTTTTAAGATTTTTGACTTTACCAACGCTTTTGACTAATTTTAATTGTCCATCTTCAAGGACAGCCAAACCAGCGGAATCATATCCGCGGTATTCCAAACGTGCCAATCCGTCAAGCAGAGTGGTGATGGAACATCGTTTTCCTGTATATCCGACAATACCGCACATAAGTAGTAATCCATAGTTGATTCAGATTAAAAATAGCAAAGTAAAACATAAGTCATCCGAGGAGATTTTCAAATGATATTAACTAAATAATCCGTAAAAAGTTGCAA
>JAHOYW010000236.1 GCA_019038735.1 Victivallales bacterium
CGCTTCACTCACTATTTATATCTTTTTCTACTTGACAGCTCAATCAAAAGTAAATTATATATTATGTTCCCAAAAAATAATATTTTTTTGAACAACAAAGTACCCTCCTTTGCTGTTGCGTTAAGTCAAGTTAAAATCATATAAGTGCCCGCAGGGCTGGAGCATTGCTCCATTATGCTGATTTTTAACTTGACTTATAAGCATAAAGCAAGTACTTCCGCATTCTATCCACGAAAATAACTTTTCCTATTGAAATTAGTTTAGTTTAATTTGGAATTTATTCAATTAAAGTTATATTGTATTTTCATTAAAACTACAAAAGCTCCTAAGGAGTATATCCACTTATGGAAGTCAGTGACTGTCTTGAATTTGATCATATCGTTATCGGTAGCGGTATTGCCGGACTTTCTTCGGCCTTATATTTAGCTGAAGCTGGGGGTTCGGTTGCCATCATCACAAAAAGTGAAATTGATGAATGCAATACCAAACTAGCCCAAGGCGGAATTGCTTGTGTTCTTGACAAAGCAGATAGTTTTGAGGCACATATCAAGGATACTCTTTACGCTGGAGCCGGACTTTGCAAAGAAGATGTTGTTAGAAAAATCATTGAAACCGGCCCAGAGGTCGTTCATGAACTTATTGCGCGAGGGGCTCATTTTACAACTCGTGGTGAGTTGGGTGAGAAAACCGAAAAGAAGGACTTTGATTTAGGTCGAGAAGGTGGTCATTCACAGCGGCGAGTTTTACATGCGGGCGATATAACAGGTGAAGAAATTGAGCGAATTTTGATAAAATCATGTATCAAAAACAAAAAAATCAAAATATTTAAAAATCATATCTCTATTGATTTAATTATTAATCGACAAGCTGGACAAGAAGCGAAAAGTTGTGCTGGCGTTTATGCCTTAGATAGAGATAACAAAATAATTAAAACTTTTCGTGGATTGACCACTACTATCGCGACTGGCGGAAATGGCAAAGTTTATCTTTATACCAGTAATCCAGATATCGCGTGTGGTGCGGGCGTGGCAATGGGCTATCGTGCTGGAGCAAAAATTGCTAATATGGAATTCATTCAATTTCATCCGACAATTTTACATGATCCAAAAATCCGTTCTTTTTTAATTAGCGAAGCAGTACGCGGAGAGGGGGCGGTATTGAAATCTTATAACAAACGAGGCAAACTCGTTTCCTTTATGAAAAAATATCATCCGATGAAAAGCCTTGCTCCGCGCGATGTTGTCGCAAGGGCGATTGATAGCGAGATGAAGCGTTCGGGGCAGGAATGTGTATATTTGGATATAACAAACCATGATGAAAAAACTTTGCGTCGGCGTTTTCCAAATATTTTCAAAAAATGCCTCGAAGCAGGTATAAATATGGCAAAAGATCCAATTCCAGTCGTCCCCGCGGCACACTATTCTTGTGGAGGAATACTGACAGATGTAAATGGCGCGACAGAAATTGCTGGATTATACGCAGTTGGCGAAGCGGCTTGTACCGGTTTGCATGGGGCTAATCGCTTAGCGAGCAATAGTTTGCTTGAGGCGATGGTGTTGGCTAAATTATCTTATCAGGATATTTATCAGAACATAGAAATATTTAAGGATTTCTTTCGCAAGGCTAAGGTTTCTAAGTGGACATGTGGTAATGCGACAGATTCAGATGAACTCGTAGTTATTTCTCATAACTGGGACGAGATTCGGCATTTTATGTGGGATTATGTCGGTATTTTTAGGACCAACAAGCGTTTACAGCGGGCAAAAACGAGAATAAAACTTATTCGTAATGAAATAGAAAAATATTATTGGGATTTTCTTATTACGCCAGACTTAATTGAGTTGCGTAACATCGCTTCGACTGCGGAAATAATAATTGATTCCGCCTTGAGTCGCAAAGAAAGTCGTGGCTTGAATTTTAATTCTGATTACCCAGAGCGAGATGTGAAAATGGATTGCGTTGATACGATTTTGCAGCGGAAATTTTGATTATGCGTAAAAACTTAGTTGTTGCTGAGGCAATATATGATATTGTCAAAAATTTACAGGATAATGGTTTTGTTGCCTATGTGGTTGGTGGCGCAATTCGTGATTTGATGCTTGAAAGGAAGCCAAAGGATTATGATTTATCAACTTCGGCGACCCCCGAAGAAATTCGTGCGGTTTTTGGTCGACGACGGGCTAGAATAATTGGTAAACGTTTTCGCTTGGTGCATGTTCGTTGCGGTCAGGAAATTATCGAAATAAGTACATTTCGCCGTAATCCAGATTCGACTGGACAGAGTGCAAAAAAAAGACAAAATAAGCTCGTTCCTGAAAACATGATTTTTAGCGACAACGACTTTGGGACGGCGGAAGAGGATGCTTGGCGGCGGGATTTTTCGGTAAATGCCTTATTTTATGATCCAGTAAATGATGATTTGATTGATTATACTGGCTGCGGAATAGATGATATGAACGCTGGAGTTGTTCGGATTATCGGCGAAGCGGAACTACGTTTTGAGGAAGATCCTGTAAGAATATTGCGAGCATTGAAGCTTGTTGGGCAATATGGTTTTAGCCTAGAGGAGAAAACGGGAGAAACGGTTCGCAAGCTTGGGCATTTAATACTTCACAGTTCGGAATCTCGACTTGCTTTGGAAATGGAAAAAATCCTTAAAAATCCTTATTGTGATGCTATTTTAACCGCTTTCCACGATTATGGTTTTTTGACTTATTGCCTGCCCTATCTCGAAACAAACTGGAATTCTCCAGCAAGAACCTACCTAATGCAACTTTTAGCTGAACGGAAAAATCGTATTTTACAAGAAAGATATCGGGATAGCATTTCACTAGCAATGGCAGTTATTGCGCTTCCATTTGTTGAAGCCGAAATTGGTTTTGGACAGCATGGCAAACTGTGGGAAAGAGATTATAATGCAGGTTTTACTATTGGGCATATTATACAGGAAGTATTCCAGCCACACAATATGATAAAGCGTTTGACAATGTCAGCAAAGGACATTCTTAACCTACAACCAGATTTCTTTGATTCTGACAAAGAACTTGCTGAGCTCTTACATGCTCATGGCTATGCTCATGCGAGAGAACTATTAATGCTACAAAACGCTGTCGTTTGGCAAGATAAAAGCCTCATTGGCAAATGGCCAAAGCCAATGACAAACAAGAAACGCCACCGCCATCCCCAGCGAAAACGCCCACCAAGACGTTCTACTCCAAGCAAAAAGTAAATTGAAGCAATAATTTCACCTTGGTGTAAACACAATAGCTCATTGATCTTCTACGGTTACGCCGTAAAAGCTGAAGACAACGCCAGTTAGTTTTACATATATGCGTAATGTAAATTTACTTGTTTTTTTATTTGAAGAAAGTATGTTAAACATTAACTAGAGATTAATTTATTTCATTAGGCAAGTAATTATGCTAACAGAGGGATATCTACAGAAAATTATCCAAATCAGTTTAAGCTCAACCCCAGAATGCATGCTGAAAACTTCTCTGGAGATTTGCACAGACCTGACTGGAGGAGAAGGAGGTTCTATTTTAGGGGAAGAAGGACCTGCTCTGCAATTTCTTTTTTCAAGTACCGAAGAACTCATTGGAGTTAGAGTTCCATTCGATAGTATTGCTGGTAATACTGTCAATAAAAACATAGTTGTTTATACTCATTCTACATCTGACAAACGCCATTTTGACGGAATA
>JAHOYW010000298.1 GCA_019038735.1 Victivallales bacterium
CCGCTTACGGCATGGTGCACCTTAAGAATCTGGGGGAGAATTCCCTGGGCGTTGGCTTCCGGTTTATTTATGGCTCTTTATGCGCCCGCCCTAATGTATGAATCTGTCATACTAAAAGAAAGTATATTTCTATTTTTCGCTTTATTATCTTTAGCCGTAGTTCTCAAGGCGCATAAATCGCAATTTTCTCCAGTAGCTTTGTTTTTTTGTGGCATATTTTTAGCACTTGTAGTTACTCATCGAATAAGCGCATTACCATTTTGCGGTCTGGCGTCGCTTTGGATTATTGCTTGTCTCTTTAAAAAACTAAAAAAAGACAAAAAAAAGACATCTCTTCGTATAAGTTTTTTAGCTTTAGGTCTTTCTCTGATACTAATACCATTTTTCATAGCTAGTATAGGACTTTTGTCGCCGAATAGTACCTATAGACAATACCTGACAAAATATATATTTTCTTCTCACTCGTCTCCAACAAGCATGAGTGTTGTCGATAAGGCACCTATTGAAAATGCAAAAAATACTAATAACACTAAGGATAATAAAATCTTATATTTGCTTAGGAATATGTTCAAAAGAGCTCCACTTGTTTTTTCTGCTTCAGAAACACCTAATAATATCAATTATTATTTCTTGAAACATAAATTATTCCCTTTGCAATACCTCATCAGTCCACTTCTCTTGATACCGCTGGCAGCAACGGCTTTAATCTTATTACTTTTCAATCGAGGTTTTTTGAGCAAAGAAAGTATATTGTTTATTTTTATTTTCTCATACATGATCCCTATAATTATATTTATTCCTCTCGCGCGTTATCGCCTAGTTCTGATTCCAGTATTCTGTATGCTCGCTCCTTACCCATTTTTTGCCGTATGGAAAGCATGGCATAAGAAAAATTTATTTTCGGTTCTGCTTCCTATAGTTACTTATGCCCTTATTCTCTATATCAATCTTCCTTTGAATAGTTTTGTCCGTTCGACCGATCTTGTTTCATACGGCAAGGGAATGCAGTTCAAAACAGGCAAATCCGCTTCCGGCATGTCTTATTTTATTAAGGCATATAAAATGGCGCCATATAAACAAATGACCGTAGTCAACCTTGCCGATACTTTACTTAAAAACCGCCATCCTGACAAAGCGGTAGCGATATTATTGGCAGCATTACAAAAATCCCCGGACAATCTCGCGTACCGTTATTATCTGGGAATGGCTTATTTTTTCTCTGGCAAAGCCAAGCAGGCAGAACAATTATTCAGTAAGATAAACCCCGATGCCATGGGGAATTTAAAAACCAATTATTATTATTTTTATGAACATTCTTTGCGGATGCAAAAAAAATATAAGGCCGCCGCAAAGCTTCATCAAAAAGCCCTCAAGGATTCCAGTGGACAATAACAATAAGGTCTTAAACAAAGCTTTTGATTTGCTTTCCCGTCGTGCTCACAGCGCGCAGGAACTGCGAAACAAGCTTTACAAGCGGAAATTTTTCAAGTGCGACATAGACATAGTTATCGCCGAATGCGAAGGTCTTGGTTTGTTAAATGACGAATTATTTGCCAGAGATTACGCCGCTGAATTAGCCGGGCAAGGCAAAGGGCGTTTCAAGCTAAAGATGCAGCTTCGCAGCAAAGGCCTTTCCGAAGACAATATCGAAAAAGCTTTGGAAAATCTCGGTGATTGTGAACTGGAAAATGCCGAAAAAGCTCTTAACAGGAAATTAGTTTCTTTAATCCATGAAAAAGACATCAACAAGCGGCGGCAAAAAGCCTATCGTTTCCTCGCTTACCGTGGTTTTTCGTCAGACATCATCACAAAGCTAATAGACAAAACAGAAGAACTACAATATCGCAAGTCAGAGTATTAAATTTCTGCACCGCTTTTTAAGAGGGAATTTACAGCTAATGCAGAAACATAATTCCATAAACACGCTGGCGACAATATAATTTTTCTTACTCTGTTGCAAAAACATAATTTAGGCTATATATTGCAATGATACAAAACAAAAAAATGACATTTTGATATTTTAAGCTTAATTTCATTATAAATAATACTTAAATCAAAAGAGAAATCATGGTAGAATTAAAAAAATGAATAATTATGGATATTTTGATGACGCGGCAAAGGAATTTATCATTAACAACCCGCTAACACCAACGCCTTGGATTAACTATCTTTCGAATGGACATTTATGTTCCATTATAAGTCAGAAAGGTGGCGGTATGAGTTTTTTAGACAGTTCCGTGGAGCAACGTTTTACGCGCTATCATCAGGATCGTGGAATTCCGGCGGATCGTCCGGGACATTATGTTTATATCCGTGAACAGGATGGTACACTTTGGTCGCCGACCTTTGAACCAACGCGCACGCGCTTGGACAACTGGGAATGCCAACACGGTATGGGTTATACTGTTTTTAATGCGAATTATTGCGGGGTTTCTGCACGATTATGCTTTTTCATTCCTCCTGATGACAATGTATTGCTTTGGGATTTGACACTAGAAAATAAACGTGAAAAAACCGTTAGTTTGACGGTTGCACCATATGTTGAATTTAGTTTTCTTCAGGTTATGCGGGAAGCCAAATACTGGCACTGGTGCCGCTATCATAACACTTTCACTTATGAACCTGAACTTGAAGCAATTCAATATTATTACGGAACTCCAGAGGCACAAAAGAATATGTTTGTCTTTCTTAGCGGCAGTGATGCTGCAACGGGTTTTGATTGCAGTCGCGATTCATTTTTGGGGCGCGGTGGAATGGAGGATTCTCCTGCTTCCATGATCACTGGTAAACTTAATAATACAGAACTGCCAGGCGGTGGACATGGTGCTGGTGTTTTGAGCTATTCGGTGAAGCTGGAGCCGGGACAAAGCAAGCGTATTTGTTTTGCTTTGGGTGGAGCAGACTCTCAGCAGGAAACTGCACTCTTAATAAAAAAATACAAAAGCTTGCAGGCTGTCGATGATGCTTTTGAGCAGTTAGGAAAAGTTTGGGATAATTACTTAAGTGTGACTAATGTTGATGTGCCAGATGCGCAAATGCAGTCATTTGTAAATATCTGGAATCCATATAACTGCCGGGTCTCATTTGAACGGGCACGCTGGGTAAGTGCCGTACATACCGGCATGGGGGGCGGTTTGACCTCGCGAGACTCCATGCAGGACGCGCAGAGCATTTGTCATTTGCATCCCGAGTGGGCACAGGAACGCATTCGCCTGATCCTTGCTTATCAGTTTTCTGATGGTCATTTCTGGCGTTCGTTCGACCCTGATTCCGGCAATCCACCGGAGGCGGATGACATTCGCTCCGACAATGGGGTATGGTCGATTTTTACCACTCATGACTATCTTGCGGAAACTGGTAATTTTTCCTTCCTGAATGAAAAGATTTCTTATTATGAAGAGGGTGAAGCATCTGTTTTTGAGCATCTTTATCAAGCTTTGCGGTACATCTACGAACATGCGGGCAAAAACGGACTTCCGTTACTCTATGATATGGACTGGAACGACAGTCTTTATCTCTTTGCCGAAGAAGGCACGGAAAGCGTGATGCTTGCTCAACAGCTTGTATTTGCGTGTGGCTTGTTCAGCGAAATTGCCAGCCAGCATGAAAACCCCGAAGCAGTACACTGGTGCGAAAGCATAAAAAAAGAACTCACTGTTACTT
>JAHOYW010000175.1 GCA_019038735.1 Victivallales bacterium
CGGCGTTTTGCGTCTTCCTCTGCCTGCTTGAAGAGAGCTTCAGCTTCTTTCGGAGCAGTTTTGAACAGAGTCGTGTAACGACGTTCGCTGCGGATGAATTCCTGGAAATCACCAGTAGGTTCTTTCGCTTCCCATTTGAACGGTTTTTCGTTCTCAGGATTGAAGCGGTAGAGCGGCCAGTAGCCACATTCAACCGCGCGTTTCTGTTCAGTCTGGGTTTTCATCATATCAATACCATGCATGATACATGGAGCGTATGCGAGGATGATTGATGGTCCGTCATAAGCTTCAGCTTCACGGAATGCCTGTAATGTCTGATTGCGGTTTGCGCCCATCGCGATAGACGCGACATATACATTACCGTAACTCATGCACATGAAACCAAGATTTTTCTTAGTCTGACGCATACCGGCATTAGCGAACTGCGCTACAGCGGCAATTGGAGTCGCTTTAGAAGCCTGTCCGCCAGTATTAGAGTAGATTTCAGTATCTACAACCAGAATATTAACATTTCTTCCTTGTGCCACAACGTGATCAAGACCACCGTAACCGATATCATAAGCCCAGCCGTCACCACCAATGATCCAAACTGATTTATCTACGAAGTAGTCTTTCAATTCAGCAATCTTCTGGACGATAGGACCGAGTTTCGCGTCACTTGCGGAAGCTTCAACAGCTTTCGGTAGCATTGCGCTGATAGCGTTTTGGGCTTCAATCGCTTCAGGTTCTGAAGAATCCCAAAGCTCAATAGATTTATTGAGCGCGCCTGTAAACTCACCGCATGAGCAGCCAGCTTCGAGGAGTGCTTCAACATTATGTTTGAGTAATCTACGGTTGTTGTCAACAGCAAGTCTCATTCCGAAACCATATTCCGCGTTATCCTCGAACAATGAGTTAGCCCATGCAGGACCGCGACCACACTTAGTTTTAGAATAAGGAATAGTCGGGAAAGTTCCGCCGTAGATTGAAGAACAACCAGTCGCATTGGCGATAATCATTCTGTCACCGCAAATCTGAGTCGCGAGTTTAACGTATGGAGTTTCGCCACATCCGCCACAGGCTCCGCTGAATTCGAAGAGAGGTTTGACGAATTGTGAACCTTTGACAGTTCCAACAGCTACACCGTCAAGAACATTGTCCGGGAGTGCATCGAAAAATGCGGCGTTTTTAACTTCACCGGCTTCTTTTTCTTCAGTCAGAGTTGAAAATTTCAGAGCTTTAGTTTTTGCCGGACAAGTTTCGATACAAACACCGCAACCTGTGCAGTCTTCAGGATAAACCTGTAATTTGTATTCGAGATCTCTGTCATTTTTAGTTTTTGATTTTTCTGTATTGAATGTTTTAGGAGCATCTTTCAAATCTGCAGGAGCTATTTGTTTTGCTCTTACTACAGCGTGCGGACAAGCCATTACACACTGGTTACACTGGATACAGTTTTCAGGAACCCATGCTGGAACGCGTGGAGCGATACCACGTTTTTCAAGGCAACTTGTACCGGTTGGTAAAGTTCCGTCGAAAGACATTTTAGAAACCGGCACATCATCACCTTTAAGGTGCATGAGCGGCTCGATGATATCAAGCGCGAATGCTTCAGCATCATTCTTGATAAGTTTTGTCGGTTCGAATGACTTAGTGATAGATGCGGGAATCGCGACTTCTTCAAGATTAGCAAGTGCTTTATCAACTGCTGCGCAGTTCATATTAACAATATCATCACCTTTCTTCTTAAAAGTCTTTTCGATAGCTTTCTTGATGTAGCCGATCGCTTCATCAGCAGGGATGATATTAGCAAGTTTAAAGAAACAAACCTGCATTACCGTATTAATACGTTTTCCAAGACCAACGCTTTCAGCAAGCTTCAAAGCATCAATATTGTAAACTTTTAATTTCTTATCAATGATTTCCTGTTGTAAATCTTTAGACAGGCTTTCAAATACTTTATTAGTAGGAATTTCAGAATTCAGGAGGAAAGTACCGCCTTCTTTAATGCCTTTGAGCATTTCAAAACGACCGATATATGCCGGGTTATGACAAGCTACAAAGTCAGGTGCGGTAATTAGATATTCACTAGTAATCGGTTTGTCACCGAAACGTAAATGTGAAATAGTGTTACCGTAAGACTTTTTAGAGTCATAGACGAAATATCCTTGAGCATATTTATCAGTATTGTCTCCGATAATCTTAATAGAGTTTTTATTAGCACCGACAGTACCATCAGAACCGAGACCCCAGAACATACATTCAACAGTGCCGGCTGGAACTGTGTGGATGTCTTCTTCAACAGTTAGAGAAAGACCAGTAACATCGTCTTCAATACCAACAGTGAAGTTATGTTTGCAGGCATTGTCGAGGTATTTATATACCGCGAGAACCATACTTGGAGTAAATTCTTTACTTGAGAGACCATAACGTCCGCCGATAACAGTGATATCTTTGTCAGCAAGTGCCGCTTTAATATCAATATAAAGAGGTTCGCCGAGTGAACCGGGCTCTTTAGTACGGTCGAGAACCGCGATTTTTTTAACAGAAGCAGGAATCGCGTCAATAAAGGCATCAACTGAGAATGGACGGTAGAGTCTGACTTTGATAGCGCCGACTTTTTCGCCTTTAGCAGTGAGGTATTCGATAGCTTCGTCAATAGTTTCACAACCGGAACCCATTGAGATAATAATTTTTTCCGCGTCAGGAGCACCAACATAGTCAAACAGTTTGTAGCTTCTGCCGGTAACTTTCGCAACTTCGTCCATGTAATTTTGAACGATAGCAGGAGTCGCGTCATAATATTTATTTACAGTCTCACGTCCCTGGAAGTAAACGTCAGGATTCTGCGCGCCGACTTTCGCGAAAGGTACTTCAGGACGCATTGCTCGATTACGGAAACGTTCAACGTTTTTCACGTTAAGCATGTCTTTCATGTCGTCAAAATCAAGAAGTTCAACTTTTTGGATTTCATGGGAAGTACGGAAACCGTCAAAAAAGTTAATAAAAGGAACTTGTGCTTCGAGAGTTGAGAGATGACTGACGAGTGCCAGATCGTGGGTTTCCTGAATAGAACATGCTGAAAGCATTGCAAAACCAGTCTGGCGCACACTCATAACGTCCGAGTGATCACCAAAGATTGAAAGAGATTGAGCCGCGATAGAACGTGCTGAAACATGGAATACGGTCGGGAGCATTTCGCCCGCGATTTTGTACATATTAGGAATCATCAGCAATAATCCCTGTGAAGCAGTATAAGTCGTAGTCAAAGCTCCGGCACTAAGTGAACCGTGAACCGCACCAGCCGCACCTGCTTCAGACTGCATTTCTGCAACATCAACAGTTGTTCCGAACATATTTGTCAATCCTTCACTCGCCCATGTGTCGGCGTATTCACCCATATTGGATGATGGTGTGATAGGATAGATCGCCGCAACTTCGCTGAACGCGTAAGCCACATAACTCGCGGCATAATTGCCGTCGATTGTCATCATTTTCTTAGCCATTCTTTTTTGACCTCCGTAGTCGATTGCAATCCAGATACTTCATGAACTGGATTATTAAATTATGACAAGGATATTCCTTGTTCTTGTTTTGTTATATTAAAAATGGATTAGGAAATTTACACTAAATTACGAGAAATTCAATTAAATAAATATATAAATATCTTAT
>JAHOYW010000132.1 GCA_019038735.1 Victivallales bacterium
GGCGGCTTAGCTCAGTTGGTTAGAGCAGTGGAATCATAATCCACGTGTCCGGGGTTCGAATCCCTGAGCCGCTACCATTTTCTCATCAAAAAATGCAAAAAGGTGTCATTTAGTACCATTTGCGATTTTCAAATGCTTCAAAACAGCTTCTTATCTTTTTTTGCCGCGACTTTGCTTTTTCGATGAGTTTCTGCCGACTCCGCGTGAACGACTACTTTGCTTTTTAGAAAGTTTGCCGGGAGGTCTTTCAGAACTGCTTGAGCGACTACTTTGCTTTTTATCTTTCTTTCTCTCTTCCTTTTTCTTTTTGCGGACAAATTTTGCGACACTGGATTTTGTGCTCGGCTTGCCCTTGGAACTGCGTCCTTCCGTATGAAAACTGACAACTTTCTTGGGTCTGGCACGCAACATGATAATTATCGGCAGACCGGTAAAATCAAAAGCAGAACGCAAAGCGTTTTTCAGATATGCCAAATAGTTGGCGGCACAATATTTAGGATTGTTTACAAACATGAGAAAATTTGGCGGTTCGTTGGCAACCATCGCTGCATAATAAAATTTCAATGGAGAAGTTCCTACTACCGGCGGAGAAAGACGGTCGAAAGCGTCATTAAGTACACGATTTACCATTGATGTGGAAATGCGCAAATCCATTTGTTCCATGACTTCAGCAGTCTGGTCAAGGAGTCCATCAAGATTATATTTATCTTTCGCGCTGATAAATACTGCCGGCGCGTATTTCATCCCAGGCGTGGAATAACGTATTTCTTTTAGTAAATCCTCTTTGCTGTGATCGGCGCGTTGAATATCATATTTATTGATAACCAGCACGCAGCCCTTGCCGGATTCTTCAACCATACTGGCAATACGGCGATCCTGAGCAGTAGTTCCCTGTGGAGAAGCCTCTACTAGGAATAAAACTAAACGAGCCCGCTCGATAGCTTCTTTAGCGCGCATTATACTAAACATTTCAACAGCGTTCCGCACTTTGGCGCGTTTGCGGAAACCAGCGGTATCTATTAGTGAAGCAGGAAGTTTTTCGTCTCTATATTCTAGTTCAAAATCAATATCAACCGAATCCCGGGTAGTCCCGGCGACATCACTGACAATCACGCGTTCATCTCCAAGGAGAGCGTTAATTAGTGAAGATTTTCCTACATTCGGACGCCCAACCACCGCGATACGAAATATGTCCCGATCATCAATAGGCATCGCCAACTCGTCAAAGTCTTCAACAAGCTGGTCGAGTAGCAACTCAATATTGATCCGGTGAAGCGATGATACCGGAACCAGTTCTTTAAATCCAAGTTTGGAAAATTCCGATGCTTCCGACTTTAATTTCGGATTATCGCTTTTGTTGGGGACGACAATTACTCTAGAACCATAGGAATGTAAACGTTTAGCGACTTCTTGATCAAGGGCGACAACGCCATCCTGCACGTTACAGACCAAAATCAATATATCCGCGCCTTCAAGCGCAACTTCGACTTGTTCGCCAATACGTTCATCCCATTGGTCAACATTACGGGTTTTGCCAGTCAAAGTACCTAATCCGCCAGTATCCATAAGCTGAAAATGTTTGCCATTCCATGATGCCAGAGCGACAACACGGTCGCGCGTAACGCCACACATCTCGTGGACGATCGATACTCTTTTGCGGATAATAGCATTAAACAAAGATGATTTGCCAACATTCGGGCGTCCGACAATAGCGACAGTCGGAATCTTTCGTACTTCAGTTTCCGCCTTTATTTTTTCTATTTCTGCCGCGATTTCAACACTTTCAATATCTTCAGCAGTTTCTGTTTTATTCAAGTTTTCCATAATATCTACATTTTCAATTTGGGGATTCATACAAGCGACCCCAAATATATCATAGTAAAGGGCTTTTACAAATTTTTTGCTGTGGAAATTGTTTTGATGAAGCTATAAAGTCCTAACGGCAACTTTACACAGGCTGAGCCTGTGCAAAGCGAAAGGTAAACGCTGGTTTTTTACAGTAGTTCGGCAGCCTTTGCCGCGAGCTCGCTACGTTCGCTTTTCTCTAAGGTCATGTGTCCGTGGAGACCTAATTTCTTCATGCGTTCGATGGTATAAGTCAAGCCGTTACTGGAAGCATCCAGATATGGATTGTCTATTTGATTTGGATCACCGGTTAAAACCATTTTAGTACCTTCGCCGGCACGGCTGATAATGGTTTTGACTTCGTGCGGAGTAAGGTTTTGGGCTTCATCAACGATAACAAATTGACGTGGTAAGCTCCTGCCGCGAATATAGGTAATAGCTTCAAGCTCTATCTTGTGACTACCGATCAAAGTATCGGTTTTTTTGCTTGAAATATGCTCATTTTTGTCCGAGTGCATTAAATAATCAAGATTATCAAAAATCGGTTGCATCCAATGACTGAGTTTTTCGTCTTTATCGCCGGGCATAAAGCCGATGTCATTTCCTAGAGGAACAATCGGACGTGAAACCAATATTTTTTCATATCTGTTCTGATGCAAAACCAGTTCCAAGGCTGCCGCCAAAGCGAGCAAAGTTTTGCCAGTCCCGGCTTTTCCGACCAGACTGACTAATTGCACATCGGGGTCAAGTAAAATATCCAATGCCATACGCTGTTCTTTGTTACGCGGCGTAAGGTGAAGCTGCTGATTGTCAAGGTGCGGATCTACCAAGTGCAGCATTCCATCGTCCTTAAAGCGGGTCAAAGCGCTTTTTTTAGGATTCTCATCTGATTCCAAAACAATAAATTCGTTTGGAAAAGCTGTAATGCCTTCAATCTCGATGATTTTGCTTTGATAGACTTCATCAATCATGCTTTGTTTGGTTTTAAGTGTCTGGCGACCCGTAAATAATTTATCATAATCAACTTTTTCGCGTTCAAAATCCATTACCTTCAAGCCGAGGGCGTCGGCTTTTAAACGTAAATTGATGTCTTTGCTGATAAAAATGACGTTTTTGTCTTGCAGATGCAGAGAGAGAGCAACTCGCAAAATACGATTGTCAGCACTCTCCAGAGAAAAAGTAGTGTCGAATGTCTGCTTAAGTTTTTTATCTATAGCTTCGCTGGCACTACTGCCAACCGACATAATTGCCACCTTGCCTGTCGCGGCTGAACCAGATTTGCTGAGCGATACACCTTCGCCCAAATGTCCATTTTCGCGCAGAGAGTCAAGAGTTCTAATAACCTGACGGGCGTTTCTACCTAATTCATCCTGATATTTTTTAAATTTATCAATTTCTTCAATTACTGCCATTGGCAATACAACGTCGTTATCTTGAAAAGATTCCAAACTTTGAGCACTGTGCAAAAGCACATTCGTATCCAGGACGAACGTTTTTGTAGACATAAATATCCTCAGGGTTGATTAAAATTCGATTGTAGCGGAAAGTTTTATACATATAATTAGAATACTAGCTCAAAAAACAAATTACAATAGCTATTTAAAAGAAAATTATTTTTGGGTAGTGCCAAGAGCAGCCTTGCTCCGGCACAAAATGATTTAAATCGGGCTATAATCTATTCAACTGTCAAAGCTGTTTGTCGCGGAGCAGGCTACTCTTGCGACTACTGAATCACTTTTTCCCTGTGTAAAAACCAGTCAACTCAAAAGATTTGCCTTCTTTTGTGTAGCTATACGC
>JAHOYW010000280.1 GCA_019038735.1 Victivallales bacterium
ACTTGGAATTATCGCCTTTCCCGGGCTTTTCTTCTGCTTTATAACGCATTATAGTTTCATTAGCTTTGCAGAGTCCAAATTTTTCACGCGCGACTTTTTCAACTGCTCCGGAAGAATATTTGAGAGAATGAACATTTCTGTTTAATTCAATACTTTCGGCAGTTTTTTTAGCGGCTTCTTCTTTCAGTTTAGCCAAATATTCATATCGTTTCTGATATTTCCGGTAAACTGGAAGAATCAACACCACTGATGATAATACTAAGAGGAGAACAAGCAAATAGAAAAAATATAAAACAATTTTCTTTTTTTTGTCATCCATAATAATTTTTACCTTAGTATTATTTATACCATCTTAAAATATAGCTCATCTATATGAATATGTCAAACTTGCATTTTTAGTAAAAACTCAATATTAGTTGTGATCTTCTTAAGTTTTCCAATCAATAATTCCATCGCTTCCACAGTAGGAACTCCACTCATAGCTTTACGCAATGTCCATATACGATGTAGTTCGTCCGGATGAATAAGCAGTTCTTCACGGCGTGTACCGCTGCGTTCCATGTTTATTGCCGGATAAATGCGTTTATCCGCGAGCGTGCGATCCAAATGCAGTTCCATATTACCGGTACCTTTAAATTCTTCAAAGATAACCTCATCCATTCGGCTTCCAGTTTCAATCAGAGCGGTAGCGATGATTGTCAGACTGCCGTGATTTTCAATATTTCTGGCTGCGCCGAAGAAACGTTTTGGTTTGTGCAGAGCATTGGCATCGACACCACCGGAGAGGATTTTTCCACTATGCGGTTGCAGAGTATTGTAAGCTCGTGCAAGCCGAGTAATACTGTCGAGCAGGATTACGACATCATGTTTATATTCAACAAGGCGTTTAGCTTTCTCAATAACCATTTCAGCAATCTGCACATGCCGTTCCGGCGGTTCGTCAAATGTTGAACTGACCACTTCCGCGTTGACGTGACGCTGCATATCAGTTACTTCCTCAGGACGCTCGTCAATCAACATGACAATCAAATCTACTTCAGGATTATTTTTGCTGATACTATTAGCCACTTTCTGAAGCAGTACAGTTTTACCGGTACGCGGCGGCGCAACAATCAAACCACGTTGACCTTTGCCAATCGGTGCGGTTAAATCCATTACTCTTGCCTCGATATCTTTAGGATCATGTTCCAGTACTAGACGTTTTGTCGGAAAGTAGGGAGTTAAGCTGTTGAACGGAATAATTGTTCTCTTGCGTTCAGGAGTATCATGGTTAATAGACTCTACTTTGAGCATCGCGAAGAAGCGTTCCTTGTCACGCGGCGAACGAATTTGTCCAGCGACAAAGTCTCCTGTGCGTAAAGAAAATCGTTTAATCTGAGACGGGCTCAGGTAAATATCTTCAGAACACGGCAGGTAACTATAGTTTGGTGAACGGAGAAATCCGAATCCGTCCGGCAATACTTCCAGATAGCCGCTGCCATACATTAAACCGCTTTTTTCAGCGTTGGCTTTGAGAATCTCAAAAATAAGCTTTGACTTGTCCAATATACCAAGTCCTTCAATATGCAGTTCCTCTCCCATCTGCGCCAACTCGATCATTGACTTGCCCTGCAACTCAGTTATGTCTAGAGTTGGAGCCATCTTGTCGCGATACGCAGAGTTGTGATTCCCATTCTGTTGCTTATTAGCATTATTGTTGCGTTGTTTATTCCGATTATCATTTTGTTTGGGTTGTCCTTGGTCCGCCTTAGGTTCCGCTGTCGGCTTAACTACCGGAACAGTTGCCGGAGCACTGCTTTGCGGAATGCTCACGGAAGTTTCAGCTATGGGTGCTGTTTTTTCAATTACATCTTTTGCTGGGCGAGCACGTTTCTTTGGAGCTACCTTCTTTGCAACAACTTTGCTTTCTGTAGCGGCTTTTGCTGGGCGTCCACGGCGTTTTGGCGTTGTTTCGATGCTTGCTTCGGCAATGTTTTCTTTTTCTTCTGCCATTAGTCTTACTCCTTTATGGATTTAATTAATTTATTACATTGTTTTTGTAAAAATTTCAAATTGCCGTTATTCATTAATCCGAAATCAGCTTTTTTCAGCTTTTCATCATTTGGCAATTGTTTGGAATTTCTGTTTTTTATATCATTTATGCTAAACCCTTTTGCTAAAAGGCGTTCTGTTTGAGTTTTATTATCTGTCCATACAGCAACAGTTTTATCAAATATTTTATCCCATTCAGCCTCAAATAATAAAGGCACTTCAATAATAAAATCTTTTTCTCTATTTTGTTCTATCAATGCTTTTGTCTTTTTTGCGATTAGTGGATAAAGCATCGAACATAAGCATTGCAGCTCCTTATCATCATTAAAAACAATCTTAGCAATAGCTGTTTTGTTAACTTTCCCATCAGAATAAAATACTTTATCCTGCCAGCGGTCGCGCAGTTGACTCATGAGCTCAATATCTTGCTGTTCATATAGTTCCGCGCAAATATCATCAGTATTGGAAGTCTGCCATCCGGCAGTTTTGAAAAACTTTAATACTGAACTTTTGCCGCAGCCGAAGCCGCCAGTCAATCCAAGAATCATAATGTTTTTATTTGCTCCACGCAAGCTTTTTATAATAACTAATAGTGAAAACACTTGAATCTCTTCAATTAAATAACTATCTTAAACGAAGACATACGGATTGCAATATTAGAAAAATTTGGAAAAGTATTATTTTTAAGTCAGATTTTGTCTTAATAAGAGTAAATCTAACATGATAATTATAAAAAGTCAAGCTTGTGTTAACTAAAAAGGCGAAAAATGAAGAAAAAACCCGAAATTCTAGCGAAAAAAGTATTAGGCAAGGGTAAATGGTTAAGTATCAACGAACTTAGTTGGCAGGATTCAGAGGGGCGTATTCGCAGTTGGGAAACGTCGGGACGTGTTACTGGTTCCGGCGCGGTAATGATTATCGCAGTAGTAAAACAGCGTGACGAAATTGTTTTAGTCAAACAATTTCGTCCACCAACTGCTCGATTTGTTATAGAATTCCCTGCCGGACTGATTGATGATGGCGAATCGCCTGCCCTTAGCGCGGAACGTGAATTATACGAAGAAACCGGTTATCATGGGGAAATAATTGAAATATCAGCTCCAGCATATAATTCTCCGGGCATGTCGGGAGAAACGGTTACTATTGTAAGAATGGAACTTGACGCGGAGCATTTTGCTGACGGAGCTCCCGAATCCTGCCAGGAGGATGGCGAGGATATTGAAACAATTCTAGTCAAGCGGTCAGAATTAAAAGATTTTCTTAAATCTCAAGCCAAAGCCGGAAACGGTATAGATAGCAAACTATGTACATACGCGGAGACAATTAAGGTTAAGTAGTGTCAAATCTTTTATAAAAAAAATTAAAAGGCGGATGCAACGCCTCGCCGATCCAACAGGCGAACCTGTTGGTCGTCATCTCCAATGGCGAAATTTAAGCGGTTTACCGCGCTCTTTAAACAGTACAATTCTCGAAGAGCGAGGCTTTTAAAAAACGAGCTTAGCGAGCTTTTAAAAAGATGCGAGCGTTCGAGTTTTTTTACATTAAAATAAAATAGGAACTTATTATGATA